>JBDTMO010000474.1:0-4771 GCA_039934235.1 bacterium
TTTCCCCGCGCGCATTCACGCTTTTCTGGAGGACGTCGCGAACGGAGTGCCCAACGGGCAACCAATGATCGGGTGGTGGTTCGTCTCGCGCTGTGCCGGCCACGAACTTGAGCGGGCGGCCTTCCCCGTCGCGTCGCCATACGGCGGCGTTGCAGGCGGTCGCCTCGTAGAAGGCTGCGAGGACCTCGCCCAGCTCGCTCACGCGCGAGTGAGTGTAAGTCGGATGACGTTGCCGAGCGGACCGTTGGTCGACGCATCGAACCGCTCGACGTCGTCCATCAGTTTTCGCATGAGGAACAGGCCACGTCCGTCCTCGCGCTCGATGTTCGCTTCGTCCGTCGCGTCGCGTGTCTTGGCGTCGAGATCGAAGTGGGCACCCTCATCGGCGATCTCGACGATGAGCCGTACGGTGTCGACGTCAGCTCGCACGCGGACGCGCTTGTCGGGACTCTCGAGGTTGGCGCGAAGGATCGCATTCGAGAGCGCTTCGCTGAGCGCGACGGGGACGTTCAGCGCGAGTTGATGACGGTTGAACGCAAGCTCGGCGCACGGGTGCCGCACAAGATCGACCACGCGCTCGATGTAGTCGACATCGCTTGGAATATCGACTTGCAGGGAGACGCGAAGCCCGTGATTCAGAGAGGGCGGCTGAGTCGCAGCCATAGGGGAGTCAGTAGCGGCGAGAGGGCACGCCGAGGCGTGCCTGGGGACGACGAGGCGCGGCCCGCCTCGAGACGGACCGCGCCAGCGACTTCACGTCACGATCAAAAGCTGGACAGAGCGCGTTCGCGCGTGTCGGAAATCTGGAACAGTGTATCGAGCTTGGTGAGCTCAAAAAGGGTTCGAAGATCGTCGTTCAAGTTGGCGAGCCGGAGTTCGCCTCCCTGTTCGCGAATCTTCTTGGAGAGCGACACCAGCACGCCGAGCCCCGAACTATCGATATAGCCCGTTTGTGCGAAGTCGATCAGGAATTTGCGTTCACCGCGCTCGAGCTCGTCCAGCACCTTCTGCTTGAGCTCCTGGCGATTTCCAACGATGAGTTGACCCTCGACATCTACCACGACGATTTCACCTTGCTTCTTGATCGTGAAGCTCATGTGCCTTTCTCCTGACGGATCCCGTTCAGTAGTATGGCCGCTGAGTCGTCCGCCTGCAGTGCGGTGATCGCGGCCACATTGAAGATGTCCTCTGCGCTCGCCCCACGCGAGAGATCGTTGCACGGAAAACGCATCCCTTGCAGGATGGGTCCGATCGCGCGCGCGGAGGCGAGTCGTTGCACCAGCTTGTAGGCGATGTTTCCCGCATCGAGATCCGGGAAGACGAGCACATTCGCCGTTCCACCTACCTCGCTCTCTGGCGCTTTTCGTGCCGCGACGTCCAGGACGAGCGCCGCGTCACCTTGCAATTCTCCGTCCACAGCGAGCTCGGGAGCCATCCGGCGCACTTCTTCGACCGCGGCACGAATGCGTGTGACACTTTCGCCGGCGCCGCTGCCCTTCGTACTGAACGAAAGAAATGCAACGCGCGGCTCGTCACCCACAATGCGCCGCCGGTCACTCGCGGCGGTCATGGCGATGTCAGCGAGCTGACCCGCCGTCGGACGCCGCACCACTGCGCAGTCCGTAAAGGTGAGGACTTCGCCTGACGCGCCGCGAAACGGCGGGACATCCATGTAAAACGCACTGGAAATCGTGCGCACGTTCTCGCCGGGCCCGATCAACCAGAGCGCAGCTCGCACCACGTCGGCGGATGTGTGCACCGCACCGGCCACGCAGCCATCGGCGCGTCCCCAACGAACGAGCGCGTCCGCCACGAGCAGCGGTGACGATCCGTGTCCGGCGGCGATTTCCTCGGTCATCCCCTTCGGCGAGCGAATCTTGAAGACTTGCGCCGCGACTTCGTCTGCCAGTTCGCCAGGCGTAATCTCGATGAGCTCGATGCCGTCCATCGCTTCCGCGGCGGTGCCAACGAGCACCGGTTCGACGATGCCTCGAGTCTTGAGCGCAACGACCGCCTCGCGAGTCCGAGGGTCGCCTGCCTCCGGGAAGAGAATCCGGCGACGCCGCGCGGCTGCGCGCTCGTGCAGCGATTGGAGAAAAGTCACTGCTCGGCGATCTTGGCGCGAAGCGCGAGGGCAACCGTGGGGTGAACGAGATCGTTGACGTCTCCACCGAAACGGGCCACTTCGCGCACGAGACTCGCGCTGATGTACGTGGTATCGAGTGACGGCACCATGAACACCGTCTCGAGCCTTGGCGACAGATGGCGGTTCATCAATGCCATTTGATACTCGTATTCGAAGTCACTGACAGCGCGCAGACCGCGAATAAGGAGCGACGCTCCGGCCTCGCGGGCAAAATCAACGAGCAATCCACCAAAGGATCGAACCTGAATGCGCTCGTCGTCGCCCACGGACCCGCGAATGAGGGCGACGCGCTCATCGATCGTAAAGAGCGGAGCCTTGCTGGAGTTCACCGCGACCGCGACGATGAGCGTGTCCACGAACTCGAGGCTGCGGTGGACGAGATCCTCGTGCCCGCGCGTAATCGGATCGAAGCTTCCTGCATAGAGAGCAATGCGTGAGTTGGGCACAGGGGGAAGGATCAACATGTGGAAGGGAAAACGCAACGCGAGTGCGCGTCAATCCGCACGGTAAAACGTGATGGCGGTGCCGCCATACTTCCTCCGCTCTCCTCCCGCGGGGAGCTTTTCGAACGCGCGGTGCTCGATACCAAGCACGTCGGCGAATGGCGTGGCCAACCATCGTTCCGCGACCTGCGCCGCCAGCCCGCGATCATACGGCGGATCAGCAAACGCCACATCAAAGGCGTGCGCATTCAGTCCCGCTATGAATTTCAGCGCATCGGTACGGTGCACGCGCGCTTCTTCGCCAGCGCCAACGCTGACGAGATTCTCGCCGATGGCCTTGATGCTCGCGGGCGCGCTCTCCACGAAGTCGGCGCTGACCGCGCCGCGCGAGAGCGCTTCGATGCCGAGGGCACCTGAGCCAGCAAAGAGATCGAGGACGCGTGCGTCGGCGAGCCACGGATTTACGATGCTCATCCATGCCTCGCGCACGCGATCGGCAGTCGGGCGAGCGATGTCACCGTGCGGCGCGACGAGTCGCCTGCCGCGCCACTGCCCTGCGACGATTCTCATGTTGCTTCAGCCCACTCTGAAATCGGCGAGGCGAGCCTGCAATCTGACCTTTCCACGAAACTCGTCGCGCTCGAGGCGGTATGCGATGTCGAAGGGGCGCGACATCTCGAGCTCGCCAATCCGTGATCCCATCGACCAGCCAATCGCTTCGATTGGATCCCGCGTCACGGTGTCGATCATCAGCTTGAGTCCTCCATCACCAACCGTCCGAGGCGGCGACGCCAGGCGCACGCCGCGCGTGACCAGCATTGGCGATGGATTCCCCATTCCGCACGGCTCCAGGTGCCGAAGCAGGGCCTCGAACTCGAGCGTGACATCCGCGATGTCGACTTCCATGTCGACGCGAAGCTCAGGCACCAGGTCATCGAGGCTGAGGTCCGAGCGCGCACTGGCATTGAAGGCGCGCGCAAACTCGTCCACCCGATCACGCGCGATGGTCACACCTGCGGCGCTCCGGTGTCCGCCAAACCGCTTGAGCAAGTGCTTGCAGCGGCCGATGCCGGCATGCAAATCGAACCGCGAAATCGAGCGGCCGGAGCCCTTCCCTTCATCACCGTCCAGGCCAATGAGGATTGCTGGACGCCCAAATTCCTCGACGAGGCGCGACGCGACGATTCCGATGACGCCAGGGTGCCACCCATCCGCGGCGAGCACGATTCCAAATGTCTCATCGAGGTCGAGTGCGAGGACGCGCGCACGTGCGTCCTTGAGCACAGCACGATCGATCTCCTGCCGTCGTGCATTCAATTCCTCGAGCTCTCGCGCGATTGCGTTCGCATCGTGCTCCGATGTCGCCATCAATAGCTCGACACCGCGCAATGCCTTTCCGAGCCGACCAACCGCATTAAGTCGCGGAGCGAGAATAAATCCCACTCGACCCGCCGTCAGCGGCTTGCCATCCAGGCCCGCCGCCCGAATCAACGCCCGCAACCCGATGTTCTGCGATTGCGCGAGCATTTTCAGTCCGTAACGCGCGAACACACGATTCTCACCCTTGAGCGGCGCGACATCAGCGATGGTCGCAAGCGCCACGAGATCGAGCATGCCGAAGATGTTGTTCTCGTTTCCCCCAAGCGCGCGCGTCACGGCGAGCGCCAACTTGAATGCGACGCCAACCGCGGCGAGATCCTTGTCTTCCGATTCGCAACCTGGACGCTTGGGGTTGAGCACCGCAAAGGCGTTAGGCAGATCGCCACCAGGCAAGTGGTGGTCGCTGATGATGACGTCGATCCCTGCGGCCTGGAGTGCAGCAACCGGATGCACAGCGCTCGTTCCGCAATCGCAGGTGACGACGACTGTTGCACCCGCGGCCTGCGCCGCGCGAACGCCGGCGTCGGTAAGATCGTACCCATCCACGAGGCGCTGCGGGATGAACGGAACAACCGTAGCGCCCAGCAACCGCAGCGCCCGCGTCATGAGCGTGGTGGAGCACATGCCGTCCACGTCATAGTCGCCGTGAATCAGGATGGTCTCACCGTCGCGAATCGCCTTCACCAGCCGATCGACCGCGCGCCCCATGTCGAGCATCTGCTCAGGCGGAAGCAATTGGTCGAGCCGAGGCCGGAGATAGCGTTTTGCCGTGTCTGCGGGCGAATGGCCACGAAGGGCCAAA
>JBDTMO010000475.1:0-4770 GCA_039934235.1 bacterium
CCGCGCGGCAGACGCTGGTGCCACGCCTGAGAACCTCAGTGCCGGCGACGGACACAACAAGCTCGCGAATGCACTCGCACTGCAGGGCAAGACGCTCGACGCTGGCGATCACCTGAATCAGGCGACTATCCAGTGGAGTGCGGCCGAGCGGAACGCGCGGGCCGCGAGCGCGGCGCTGGCGCAGGCGTCGCGAACGAATCCTGTCGATACACCGAAGCCGCAGGCACCTGCGCCGACGGTCGCTGTGTCCCAGGTGCAGCAGGCAGCGGCGATTCCGCAGACTCCGGCGCCGCCCGTCTCGAATCCGGCCGCCGACATTGCCGTGGCGGTGTCGGTCTATGCGCGCGCACTCGAATCGAAGGACGTTGGCGTGGTACGACGCGCGTACCCGGGCATTACGCCAGCGCAGGCGAGGGGTTGGGAGCAGTTCTTCGCGACGCTTCGCACGATCAAGGTGAACCTCGCGATCAACGGTCTCGAGGTGACCGGCAGCACCGCCGACGCAAAGCTGGTCGGGACCTACGACTATGTCACCGAAGCGGGTAAGGCGACGCAGCAGGCGGTCTCGTTTCAGGCGGCATTTCGCCGAGAAGGCGGGGTGTGGCAACTGGCATCGGTGCACTGATCACGACCGATCCCGACACTCGCTTCGCGAGTGCGGGATGACAGTGTGGCGTTCCGGTCCAAACTCACGCTAAAACGAAAACTCCAGCCCCGTCGTGTAGGTGACATTCGCGCGCAACCCGCCGCGATTGAGCGGAACAAGCGCATTCGTCACGATTGTAAAGCCATTGCTCGTCGTGAACTTGAAACCGAACGAGCCGTTGACGATGTCGTCCGCCATATCGGGAATCGACGTCGGGGCAATGGTACGCTTGAACGGGTAGTCGTAGTGCACCGGCGACGGCAGGACGAGCGTGGAACGACCCACCTGCAGCTCGCTCACGAGATCCACGGCGAGCGTAACGCGATCGGCCATCAGGTTGTCGAAGCCCACCGTTGCCAGCACGGCGTCGTTCTGGGTGCCACCGGCGCGAAACGCATAGCCCGCGTTGCCATGCGGGGAAAACGTGCCAAAGCGTCCCGAGAGAATTGCGAGCCCTCGCGCGGAGAAATGCCCGGAGCCCAGCAACTCCTCGTCGTCCCCCGTGGCAAACCTCGCGTCGGCAAGGAGCGCGAAATTCCCATGTTCCGATTGCCGAACACCAATCTTCGTGCGCACGGCAACGTCGCCGAGCCCGAATGCAGACCCTTCCACGTCCCGGCTGGCGGAGAGCACTGGATCCGAGGCCGTGCCAGCGAAGAAGTGCGCGACCGTGGGACCGCCGAACGGAATAATCTGCGCATCACTGCGGCCGTGCATCTTCGTGGACACGAGCGGAAGTACGATGCCCACATCCATGTTGTCGAACAGCCCATACGTCGCATAGATGGACGTCACCTGGACATTGATGTCCATGTTGAGCTTGAACTGCATGAGGTCGTTCTCGAAGGTCGGAACGCCCGACAGCGTGCAATCCAGTCCACCAGCCGTGGCATCGCATCCGGGAAAGTCGACGTTCTGGTGCGTGAAGTAGAGGTCGATGCTGTGAAGGTCAACGCCGCGGAGTGACGTGAAATGCGACGAACTCTGCCCAACACCAACCGTCGCGCGACCACGCCCCAACGTCTGCGCACGCTCGGCGAAAATGGGGCCGGATGATATCGACGTGCGCACGGGAACGCCGGCCTCGAAGCGGAACGTTTCACCGCCGCTCGTGGAACCGGTCGGCGCGTTGGCGACGTTCCCTGCAATGGCCGTTGTCAGGAACTCGATGATGGTGCCGTTCTGCGAAACGGCAGACGTAGCGAAGTGCGCTCCGTGCACGCGAATCGAGGCCGGGTTGTTTGGGTCGGCGGTTCCGCTAAGGAAGAGGGGATCATCGCCCCCGCCAAAGATGAACAGCTGGTCGATCTTGCTGCGTAGGCCCTGGGCGTCGACAGTGGTCGCAATCGGCGCGACCAGCAGGAGTGCGCCAATCATGAGAAAGAGACGTCGCATTGGTTTCCGAAAGAAAGGGTAGTTTTCAGCGACGTGATGGTAATGCTTTGGCGCCTCTCTGGCGAGGAGAGCTCAGTCTTTCTTCTTCTTCGCCGCGGGCTTCTCATCGCGATCCTCGTCCGCGATGTCGACCGACATCGGGAAGAAGAGAGACTGTCGCACTTCGGGATACGGCGTCTTCCAGCCCTTCGCGTCGTGCCACAAGATGCGATTCAACGCTTCACTTGGCGCCGCGTCCGGGTCCTTGAAATTCATTCGCGCCGACGCCAGCGCCGCCTTACGCTTCTCGATTGCATTCGGACCGGTAATCGCGCCGACACGCTTGTTCTTGTCGAGTAGCGACTGCAAAGGTTCGAGCGCCGCATACGGACGAAGGTCAGGCTTCGCCGACGGATCGATGAAGCTCGCGCGCATGTCCGTCGCCACCAGGTCAAAGATCGACATGGCCGGAAGACCGAGCATCAACTCGATGGTCTTCACCATGCTTGGCTGCGAATAGAACGTCGAGTCCACCACGCCACGCCGCGCATATGGCGAGATCGCCAGCGCAACCGTGCGATGTCCATCGATGTGATCGACGCCATTCTGTGCGTCGTCCTCGACGACGAGCACGGCCATGTCCTTCCAGAAGCGCGAATGCGTGAGCCCTTCGACAATCTTGCCGAGCGCGAGATCGTTGTCGGCGACGCACGCGCGTGGCGTACACCATTCCGGATTCGTGCCCTCGGTATGATTGCTCGGCAAGATGACCATGATGAGGTTCGGCATCTCGCCCTTGGTCTCCCACTCCGCGAGGTGTGAGAGGATGTCACCAGCCTTCACGACGTCCGGCGCCTCTTGCGTCCAGCCCGGATATTCCGGAACGAGCAATCGATCGAGTGACGCAATCTCCGAATGCGTGTTGTACCGCTCACGGAGCAGTTCGCGATGATAGGTGAAATCATTGGGCTTCTTCATGTACTGATCGAGCATCTTGGCGCGCTCAGTCGGCGACGAGGTTCGCGGCGACGGCGCGTACTCTCCAAACACGACGACACTCTTGTCCTTCGCCAGCGCGTTCTCCCAGAGAAACCCGCCAGCGGAATACGCCAGTGCATCTTCGCCTTCGGAAGGATAGCTGCGGCCAAAATACAGCGGCCACATTGGGTAGTCGGTCTCGTTGGCCTGCGTGAGCCAGTTGTGTCCGTCGGCGGAATTGCCACCAGTGGCGAAGAAATGATCGAGCGTGACGAACTGCTCGGATAGCGCATGCGCATTCGGCGTGACGTCGCGACCAAAGATGACGAGCGAGCTGTCACTCGCTCCGCGACCGAGATCGCCGAGTATCTGGTCGTACGTGCGATTCTCCTTGACGATGAACACCACGTGTTTGATCAGCGACGCGTCGCCGGGACGTTGGGGCACCGCGCGCGCGACGTTGTTGCGCGGAACGGCCTTCAATGCCGGTGCCGACGCAAGCGTGAGCCGATCGTTCTCTGCGACGGCCGTTGTAAACGCGCCTACCTCTGTTGCGGTCGGTATCGGGAGCACATTGACCGACCCGCGCACTGCGTGCACGTATCGACCGCGCTTGCCGGGCGATCCACCGGTTGTGCCTTCACCTGATCCGACGCCGAGCAACGCGCCTACCGCGAGGAACTTTCCGTCGGCGCTGACGTCGAGGCTCGACGGATACCACGCGGTTGGAATGAGGCCAACGAACTGCGCGCGTGTGGCGCTCACATCATACATCGCCACAGCGTTCGCGCCGCCGAGTGCGACGAACAGTGTGTGCGTATCGGGCGAAAGCGCGAGTGCTGTTGGAGCGAGGCCGATCTGTCGTTCGCGAAATGGCGCTATTGCAAATCGTGTGGCGAGTGCGCCGGCGCGCGTGTCGATCACCGAGACCGAGTCGGAATTGCCGTCGGCGACGTAAAGCCGATTGCCGCGTTCGTCCCACACGAGTGCCGTGGGATGTCTGCCGACGCCGATGTCCTTATCGACAACACCCTTTACCAGATCGATTCGGCTAACGGTTCCAGCTTCGGCGATCCCTCGTGCGTCGACGCGCACGGCTTCTGAGCGCGCATCGCAACACTGGCGCGCGGAACGTTGCTTCACCGTGGGTTTTGGTCCACCGAGTATCGTGACGTACGCGGTTCGTCCGTCGGCGGAGATGGCGGCGGCAATCGGCTCGACACCAAGCTGAATCGTGCGAATCAACGCGCCAGTCTCGGCATCGAGCACTGCGAGTGCGTCGTTCGCGGGAAGTGGCAGCACCGCGAGGCGCTTTCCGTCGGCACCTGCCTTCGAGGCGACGGCGGGCGCGCCGGCCATGTAGTCGCCGAGTGATGGCGAGCGCCATTGGGGCGACGCGGAGTCGCCGGTGACGTCGCCGCTCACGCCGCTCAGGTATGTAACCGCCGGTTGCCTTACGGCAGCGGCGCCCGGTGTGGAAGAGGTGGCCGGAATTCGGCCGACGGCCGACACGAGTGTGCGGTGCGTGACGGGATCGATCGTGACGCCATACACGCCAGGCGTGCCATCGACGCGCACGCGTGCCGTGGGGCGATTGGCGCGCCAATCGAGGCGATAGGTCGTGTTGGGCGTAGCGACCCAGATCTCATCTGCCGAGCGGCCGAATCGGACGCCAGACACGCGGCCGGTGAAGACGCTCTGGACGCCGGCTGGCGAAATGCGTTGGCCGGTTGCCACGACGCCAGGGTCGGGCACGTCGCGAAGGGGTATGC
>JBDTMO010000476.1:0-4765 GCA_039934235.1 bacterium
TGAGTTCAGCGGGCATCTGCGCGACGATCATGTCCATCGCTTCCGTCTCGCGAAGCCCGCGCTCGCGCACAAGGCGCTCGAGCCGTACAGGGCGGGGGGCGTCGACGAGAACGATGCGATCGAAGTCGTCAGTCATGCGGCGCTCGAACAAGAGCGGGATGTCGCAGACGACGAGGCGGTCGCCGCGCACGCGCGCCTGCTCCACCAGCGCCGCACGCATGCGCTCGACCTCCGGATGCACGATGGCGTTGAGCTGCTCGAGCTCCGCCTGCTCGCTGAAGACAATACGGCGCAGTGCGCCGCGGTCCAACCCGCCATCTGCCGCGAGAATTGACGTCCCCCAGCGCTCGACGATGGCCCGATGCGCCGGCGTACCGGCCTCGACGGCACGGCGCGACAGCACATCGGCATCGATGATCGTTGCTCCTCGCTCACTCAGGAGTTGAGCGACCGTGGACTTGCCGCTGCCGATGTTGCCGGTGAGACCTACGAGGAGCATGGACGTCACGTTCGGGAAACAGTGGCTGGGCAAGGTAGGGGCCGCGGCCCCCTCCGGCAAGAAGAAATGCGGTATGATTAGTCTGGGTGCAGATCCTTCGACTCGCTTCGCTCGCTCAGGATGACAAACGAGACGCGTTACGCCGACCTGGTACGCGAGCAACTGGCGCTCCTGGGGGAAGATCCCGGGCGCGAAGGGCTCGCCAAGACCCCGCTCCGCGTGGAAACCGCGATGGCCTTTCTCACGCGCGGCTACACGGAGCAGCTGTCAGACGTCGTCGGCGACGCGATCTTCAACGAGAACCACCACAACATGGTGATGGTCCGGGACATCGAGCTCTACTCGTTGTGCGAGCATCACCTGCTGCCGTTTTTCGGCAGGGCGCATGTTGCCTACATCCCGAACGGCAGGATTGTCGGACTCTCGAAGTTGCCGCGCATCGTGGACCACTACGCGCGCCGCCTTCAGGTGCAGGAGCGCCTGACTGAACAGGTGGCCGCCGCAGTGGAATCGGTGCTGGAGCCGCTCGGCGTCGGCGTCGTGATCGAGGCGGAGCACCTCTGCATGATGATGCGCGGTGTGGAGAAGCAGAACTCGCGCACGATCACATCGGCACTGCGTGGAGTGTTTCGCGATGACGCGCGCACGCGCGATGAATTCCTGTCACTCGCGCACGCGGGCCGCTACTCGGAGTGAACCGACGCGAAGCAGGAACGGTCAACGGCGATCCAGCAGATCGCCTGCCGGATCGGCGGTGATGGGATCGAGCGAGCGACCGGGCGTTGGGCGCTGAAGCAACGCTCCAACCTCCCTCGCCTCCCGCTTCGCACCAAGCTCAGTGAAGAGCGCGAGCGCGTGGCGCAATTGCTTCATGCCGCCGGCGCGATCGCCAATCAGGCCGCGCAGCACGCCAACGGTGCGCGCCGATTCCGCCTCGAGCAAGCGCGCACCACACCGCATCGCGATATGGAGCGCTTCGCTCGCGTTACGTTCCGCTTCGACGTGCACGCCGGCGCGACCGAGAGCGTGCGCGCGCCAGCGGAGCGCCTCGCCACGGCCAACCTCTTCGCCGATATCGGCATAGATCTCGAGCGCGCGATCGCAGTGCGCGACCGCGTCAGCGAACGCATCCCGCTCGACCAGCACCTCGGAGCGATTGACCAGGGTCTTGGCTACCATCTCGCGATTGCCCGCGTCGGTGGCGAGCGAGAGTGCGGCCAGGAACGATGCGTCTGCATTGTCCCACTGCTGCAGGTCGGCCTCGACCATCCCGCGGTTGTGGAGTGCGAGCGTAGCACTGGCACTGTCCCCACTCGCCTCGAAAATGTCGAAGGCACGTTGATAGTAATTCAGCGCCGCGACAAAATTGCTCTCGATATTCTCGATGACGCCGAGGTTGAGGAGGATCTTGCCGCTCATGGTACGATCAGACGTGTGCGCTTCGGCGGAGGCATACGATTCACGCGCCGCGTCGTGGTCGCCACGCGCATAATGAACCGCACCGATTCCGTTTTCCACGCGCGCAAACAGCTCCTCGTCGCCAATTCGCTCCGCTAGCGCACGCGCATTCTGGAACGCAGCGAGCGACGCCGCGAACCGGCCTTGACGCCAGTTTACGCGGCCCAGGCAAAACTGCGCCTGCGCCGCCAGTGACCGGTCGGGAACGTCGACAACCGCGCGATACGCCGCCGCCGCCGCCACGTAGTCT
Source organism: bacterium (assembly GCA_039934235.1). Lineage (GTDB taxonomy): Bacteria > Gemmatimonadota > Gemmatimonadetes > Gemmatimonadales > Gemmatimonadaceae > AG11. Next base: position 2,208 of record JBDTMO010000476.1, read on the forward strand.
CCGGCGTTCTCGGCGCGCTGCCCAGCCGCGAGTTGCTCGGGACCAATCATGATCGCGCGTCTGCGTTGGCCATCAGGACGCCATCAGAATGCAATCGCGTAGCCGGAGAAGTGCCAGATCGACGCAGCGAACGTGTGCCAGTGCGGATCGTACACCGCAGGGATGAGCTCGAGTATCTCGCCCGACTCGCTGAGGTACACGACGTCTGGCACGGCGCTTTCGTCGATGGCGCAGCCTTCTACGCCGAGCAGGAGACCAGCGGGCTTGGCGAACTGCAAACCGTGAGGCTGAAACTCGACGTGGCTTTCGTCGCCATCGGGAATCGTCGCGCTAATCGTGACGGTGTCCTGCAGCGCGCCTCCGGGAATGATCAGTCGGGAGGAGCCAAAGGTCAGCGTGCCGCCGGCGGGGCCGAACACGCCAGACGCATTGACAGTCTTCTGCGTCGAGCAGGTGGTTGCATGGTAACTTTGTCCGCTGTTGCCGCGCGCTGAGGCAATACCACCGCGAAGCGCGGAAGAACCTCCAACCGGCGCCAGCGGGGATTGCGAGGCCTGGTCGCCGCCGCAGGCGAGTGCCGTCGCGAGTGTCGCCGCGAGACATGCAACCAGGATCTTTCGTTCGAACATGCAGGTGACCTCGTGGTGGGGGAGAGAAATGTGCGCGTCGTCAGCCACGCTGTGAACGACTGCGCCGGTGCGGCGGGAGAGCGGTTGGTCGGGGGCGCGCTATCAGGACTGTGATGACACGATGAGGGCAACGCAGGATGACTTGCACCCGCGATCAAATAGCGAGGGACGGCGTGCGTGTGGGGGAGCGGGATCTGGGTTCGTTCGCACTGGTGATCCGAGAGTGCACCTGCCGAAGCAGGGCACGAACGACGTACGCCGCGCCACCGCGCGAGCGCACCTGTCCGGGCGTCGCGTGGAGATAGCGCTGGCATGTGTTCCGGAAGGCGCTGCCAGATGGAAAGTCGAGCGTATTGGCAACGCGATCCGCACTGCGATGACGATCTTCGAGCATGTGGGCCGCGACGACGAGCCGGCCCCAGGTGAGCAACCGTTGCGGCGGTGGAAAGCCCTCTGCGCTCAGGCGCAGGGCAACGGCGCGGCGAGGTTGGGCGAGGAGTCGGGAAAGCACCTGCGGTGAAAGGCGTTCATGCGCGCGGGTCACGGCAAGCAAGACGGCGTCTGCGACGAGTGGATCAATGCCGTCGAGTGACCGTCGGACGAGCCCCGCAAGACTTTTCGATTCCGAGCGCTCGATGAGTGCGACCAGCGCTCGCGGAGAGTCATCCTGCGCGGCAAGCACGAGTCCGTCAATTCCCGCGCGGCCCGCGTCGAACAAGTCGTGTCCGCGCTCTGCAGCCATGGCGACGTACGCGACGAGCGTGAGGCGCGGAAGGCGCTGCTTCAGTTGGCGCACGCCCTCGAAATTGGGCGTCTGCTCCCAATAGAGGTCGACGACCGCAACGCGCACCGGTTCGCGGTCACAGGTGCGGACAAGTGAGGCCCAGTCGACACACTCGCGCAATTCATGACGATCACGAAGCGCGCTGCGCAGGCGCTGTACGTACACCGGCTGCGGCAGCAGCGTGGCGATGACACTCATAGATCCTGTGCAGGGGCGGAGTGCAGCGTTGGACACCGCCACGCTACCGCCGATCTCTCGTTACAGGCAAGGAGGAGGACGGCACAAAGTGACAAGCCGCTCCCGCAATGTGACAGTTCCGTGAATCTTCGCATCGTCTCTTTACGGGTCGCCCCGATGACGGGGCCGCTGACTCGGGTCATTCGCATCCCGCGAGGAGAAAGTGAAGAACGCACACCGTTCGATCAGGCGGCCGAGGTCGGCTTTCTCGCTGCTGGAAATCCTAATCGTGCTTGTGATGATTGCCGTCGTCATGCGGATGGCGATTCCCAAGTTGAATCTATCGCAGTTTCGGGCTGATGCAGCCGCGCAGCAGGTGCGCTCGGTATTCCAGACGGCGCAGCGCACGTCGCTTACGCGACAGTACGATGTCATCGTCAGCGTCGATACATCGCAATTCGGGCTGCGTATTGCCGAGGACGTCAATAACGACGGAAGCATCCAGGTGTCGGAGTGGAAGTTCTGGCGGCCGACGGGTGAGGGGAATTCGTTCGCCATTCCGCCAAAGGGACTGAATGCGCCCACGGTCGCGTCGTCCGTCGTTGGCGCCCAACTCAAGATCGTGGACTACATGAAGAGCGTGATCTTTCATCGCGACGGCTCGACGAGCACCGATGCGGAGATCTACGTCCAGAGCTCGTACAAGGGCCGCACGGATTATCGCTGCATCACCGTCACGCGGTCGACCGGCCGAACGGAGCTCTATCGTCTCTCGGGCACAGGTTCAACCGCCGTATGGCAGGTGGTCCAATGACGCGCCGTTTCCAAAGCTCGCGACCGTTACGGCGCTCGCCGGTACGCATCCGCGGCCTGCTGAGCCGCAAAGGCATGTCGCTCGTTGAAGTGATCGTGGCGATGATGCTGCTCGTTGGCGTCGTCCTCGTCCTCGGCGGCTTCAGCGCACAGTT
>JBDTMO010000477.1:0-4763 GCA_039934235.1 bacterium
GGTTCACCGCATTGAGCATCAGCTCGACGCACATGAAGACGATGATCGCGTTGCGCCGCGTGAGCACGCCGACCACGCCAATGGCGAACAACACGGCGCTGAAGAACAGCGACTCAGCCAGCATGGCTACGCTCCTTCCGCTTACCGAGGACAACGGCGCCAACGACCGCGGCCAGCAAGAGCACGCTCGTCACCTCGAAGGCCAGGAGGTATTCGTGGAACAACGGCCCAGCGAGCGGCGCGATCGCGCCGTCCTTCGCGAACTGGTTGGCCAAGGTGTTTTCCGGCAGCACAAATGCCTCGGGCAACTTGGCTTTGGTCAGCGTGAATACCTGCGCCAGCAGCGCCAAGCCGACAGCACCCGCCGCCAGCTTCCACCACAGGCCGCGCGCGTCGGCCAACTCGGATGAATGCCCGAGATTGAGCAACATGATCACGAACAGGAACACCACCATGATTGCACCGGCGTACACGAGCACCTGCATGGTCCCGATGAATTGCGCGTCGAGCAGCACATAGAGCACGGCCAGACTGAACATCACGCTCACCAACCACATCGCCGCCGCCACGGGACTCTTGCGAGTAACGAACGCAAGCGCCGAGACGATTGCCACGAGTCCGAAAAAGTAGAAGTGAAAGACGTAAAAAAGTGGGAGTTCGTTGTGCGTCATTACTCCCCCTTCGGATCGGCTGGATCCCACATTTCGCAGACGGGATGCGTTTGTGCCATCAGTCGCTCGAGATCATAGACGAACCCCTCGCGGCTGTACTCTGCATTCTCGTAGTGCCGGCCGACGTGAATCGCTTCTTCCGGACACACCTCCTGACAGTATCCGCAGAAAATGCATCGAAACTCGTCGATCTCGAATACGAGCGGATAACGGTTGCCCTGCTCGTCTTCGCCTGGCACGAGCTTGATGCAATTGGCTGGGCACACCGACGGGCAGAGACCGCAGCCGACGCACTTGGCTTTGCCGTCTTCCGTCGTGAGCATGCGATGTGTGCCACGCCACCGCTTGGAGATCGACTCCTTCTCCTCGGGATACTGCGTGGTGACCTTCTCTTCGAAGATATGCCGCAGCGTGCGCTTCATTCCGCCAAGCGTTGCGCGCACGTAGCTGACTTCATCGATCGGTCGTGAAACGACCTTGACGCCGATAGACATCAGTCTCCGGACTCGGGGACAAGAGGAGCACGATGCGGCGCGCTGATCGCGCGCAGCTTTTCGAGATCACGCCGGTTGAGGCGCGAGTAGGCTGGACTGATGATTCGTCCGCGATCGACGATGTTGAACAGGATGACGACCGCCGCGAGGTTCAGCAGGATGAGCCCCGTGTGGAATGGCACGGATCCGCGCGGGAAGCCGAGCGCGTCCAGCGTGACGATTGTTGACGCGACCGCAACGATGTACCCGAGCGCAAGCGGCAGCAGAAGCTTCCAGCCAAGCGACATGAGTTGGTCGTAGCGGAAGCGCGGCAGTGTCCAGCGAATCCACATGAAGAAGAACACGAAGAAGAGCGTCTTCGTGATAAAGGCGCCCATCGTGAGCAACGTCTTGAGCCCCGTGTGCGGCGCAAGGTTGTCCCACAACGTGAACGGGATGTCCCATCCGCCGAAGAACAGCGTGGCCATCAACGCGCTCGCCGTGAGCATGTTGCAATACTCGGCAATGAAGAACAGCGAGAACTTCATCGCGCTGTACTCGGTGTGGTAACCGGTAATCAGCTCCGACTCCGCTTCCGGCAAATCGAACGGCAATCGGTTCGTCTCGGCGAACGCAGCGATGAGGAAGATGAAGAACGCGATCGTGAGGTTCAGCACGTTCCACGTCTCGAACGCCTGCTGGTTCACGATTTTCGACATCGACACATTGCCCGCCAGCAACAGCACAGGAATGGTGCTCATGCCCATGGCGATCTCGTACGAGACCATCTGCGCGCTCGACCGAATGCTGCCGAGCAGCGCATACTTGTTGTTCGACGACCATCCGGCGATGACGATGCCGTACACGCCGACCGACGAGAACGCGAGGATGAAGAGAAAGCCGACAGGCATCGGCGCGAGCACCATATCGATGACGCCCCAGCGCGAACCCCACGGCGCGCCAAAGGGAATCACCGCCCACGTCACCATCGCCGGAATGAACGACAGCACTGGCGCGAGGATGAACAGCGGCAAGTTCGCGGCGTCGGGATACGTCTCTTCCTTCACGAAGTTCTTCACGCCGTCGGCGATGGGCTGCAGCCATCCCTTCCCGACGCGATTCGGACCGTGACGATCCTGCATCCACGCCGAAATCTTTCGTTCAGCCAAGGTGAAGAGCGCGGCGCAAACCATGTACAGCGTGAACACGATGACCAGCTTCACGAGCGTCGCGATCAGCCACACGACGAAATCAGGCTCGGTGGTCGGTCCAGCAATCTGGAGCAAAGCGGGCATCGGTATCACTTGGACGCCTCCGCCATTGCGCTGGCCGTCAAGGCGCCCTTGAGCGCGAGCTTGTCGTAGGACATTCCCGCAAAATCTGCATGTGCTACCGCCAATGCATCGAATGCCTGGGACGCGGTCCAGTAACCGTGGCCTTCACCCATCGCGGCGAGCAGATCGCCAATCGCGAAGAAGCTCGGCCGCGCGGAGCCCGGCGCTGCCTTCGCCTGCAGAAAACGCTGCACTCGGCCTCGAAGGTTTGTGAACGTTCCGTCCTCTTCCACGCAGTTCGCGATGGGCAACACAATGTTCGCGCCGTGACGCGCCCACACCGGAAGCGTCGTGCCGATGACGATGACGGCCCCTGCCTTTGCCGCGTCGCTTGCGTCGAGACCGTCGAGCTCTTCATCGGCGACGATCAACACGTCGCCAGCCTGCATGCCACTCAGCGGCGTCTCGGAACGGCTGAAGCCGGCGAGCTCGGCGCCACGCGCATTTGCTGCGCGGTCCGAACGGAGCGCGAGATCCTCAACGCCAGGCAATGGAGCCTCGTCCCCCTGATTCACGCGAAACGCACCAGCACCGCTCGTTTTTGCGACCACCTTCCCGAGCAGGAAGAGCGCTTCGTTCGAGAGATTCGGCGAGGCGAGCACGAAGGAGCGCTTTCCGTTCAGGACATTGGCCGCCGCGCGAAGCGCGACTTCCCAATCGGCTTTCGCCAACACGCCATTCTGCCGAACCATCGGCGAATCCACGCGATCGGCGCGATTCATCCAACGGTAGTTCAACCGTCCGTGATCGCACATGAAGTATTCGTTCACGTCCGCGTTGGGACGTGGTCGCAGGCGCATGACCTGATTGTCACGCGTCTCCACGATCATGTTGCACCCCTGCGAACAGTGCGGACACACGGACGCCGAGCGATCGAGCTCCCACGCGCGAGCCTTGTTCAACGAATCCTTGGAGAGCAACGCGCCAACCGGGCATAGATCGATCACGTTGCCGGCCCATGCGTGCGTCATGTCTTCGCCTTCGAACTTTCCGATCAGCGCGCGGTCTCCACGCTCGACCACAGCGAGCACCGGATTGTGCGCGACGTCGTCCATGAAACGGACGCAGCGCGTGCAGAGAATGCAGCGGTTCGCGACATACATCACGTCGCCGCCAAAATCCTCAACGGGATTGAAGCGCTTGGGATCGCGATAGCGTCCTTCGGCGCGCCCTTCCTGGTACGTGTAGTCCTGCAGTTCGCATTCGCCGGCCTGATCGCAGATCGGGCAATCAAGCGGATGATTGATGAGCAGCATCTCGAGCACGCCCTTGCGGGCCTCGAGCGCCTTCGCGGAGTGCACATGCACCACCTGCCCTTCCGCAGCGGCGGTTGCGCACGACGGCGCGAGCTTCGGTGCCTTCTCCACTTCGACAAGACACATGCGGCACACGCCCGCCACCGGAAGTCCGGGGTGGTAGCAATAGTGCGGCACGAGCACGCCGGCGAGCTTCGCCGCTTCGAGGATCGATGTGCCATCCGGTACGGAAACCGAACGGCCCTCGATGGTCAGGCTAATCATCTTCACGTCCGCCATCAGGCCACCTGCGCGGGCACCATGTGGACCTTCTTCACCTTGATCAGCGCCTCGAAATCGGCGCGGAATTTCTGAATGCCGGAGCTGACGGGCACCGCGCACGAATCGCTCAGCACGCAGATCGTCTTGCCCGTCATGTTTTCGCCAATCTCGAGCAGCGTATCGAGATCCTCGTGCGTGCCCTCACCCGCAACAATGCGCTCAACGATCTTCGTCGTCCATGCGGTGCCTTCGCGACACTGCGTGCACTGCCCACAGCTCTCATGGGCGAAGAAGCGCGCCGCGCGGGCAATCTGCTTCACGAGGTTTTGCGCGTCGTCGATGACGATCACTCCGCCGGAACCGAGCATCGTGCCGTTGGCGACGAAGCCCTCGTAATCCATCGGCGTGTTCTCTGCTTCGGCCAGCGTCTGGATTGGCACCGAGATGCCGCCCGGGATGATCGCCTTGAACTGTCTGCCGGGGAGCGGTCCGCCGCAGAGATCGTACAGGAAATCCTTGAACGGAAAGCCGAGCGTGACTTCGTAGTTGCCTGGCTTGGAGATGTTGCCGCATACCGAGAAGAGCTTCGTGCCCGTGCTCTTTGGATTCTCTGCGCGGCCCATCTTCTTGTACCACTCGGCGCCGTTGTTCAGGATGTGCGGCACGGCGGCCAGCGTCTCGACGTTGTTGATTGTCGTCGGCATTCCGAACAGGCCGGCAACAGCGGGAAACGGCGGCTTGATTCGCGGGTTGCCCCGCTTGCCTTCG
>JBDTMO010000478.1:0-4750 GCA_039934235.1 bacterium
CGCTCGCGCATTGCCGCCGCGGTGGACCGTGTGCGCCATCAGATGCGCGAGCGCGCTCGATAGTTGTCGTATTGTCATCCCGCAGGCGCGTAGCGCGTGTCGGGATCTCCCGTCGCGGCACGGTGAGCTGCCACGCGCGACGTATCGGGGATCCCGACACGAGCGTGGTCGCTCGTGCGGGATGACACTGTGCGAACACACCGGTCGACGAAATCACTCGCTCCGAAATGCAGAGGCGGGCGCAACGTTCACGGCGCGTAGCACCGGCACAAGACTTCCCGCCAACGTCATCAACACGCAGAGAACGGTGGCCGCGAGAAACGTGGCGATGTCGCCCGGAGCAACGCCCGCGAGCAGTGCGGACATGGCGCGGCCCGCCGCGTACGCCAGGACGATTCCGGGAACCACGCCGCAGACAGCGAGCCACACACCTTGCCGCATTACCATCGCGACGATCGTCGATCGCTGCGCGCCGAGCGCCATCCGCACGCCGATCTCGTGCCGGCGCTGCGAAACGGTGTCGGCGAGCAGGCCGTGAATCCCCACCGCGGCGAGCAGAAACGCGATGATGGCAAAGGCGCCAATCACGCGAACCTGCACCGTGCGCGACGCGGTCGTTTCCGCGACGATCTCCTCCATCGTGCGGACGTTCGAGATCGGTTGAAGCGGGTCGGCAGTGTGTACGATCTCGCGTAGCGACGGCATGATGGCCGACACCGAAGACGTTCCGGGCACAAGCCGTATCACAAGATCCTTCGGGATGTATCCGGTGAAATTGCCATCGTCCACCTGCTTGTACGAGAGATAGACCTGCGGTTCGCTCTCTCGCTCCAGGCCGCGGACGCGCACGTCGCCAACGATCCCGACGATGGTACGTTCATGCTGGTCTATCTGGAATCGTTTGCCAAGACCTTCTTCACCGGGCAGGAAGCGGCGCATGAACGACTCACTCACCACGGCGACGAATGGCGCGCCGGCCGCATCCGTCTCCTCGATGTCTCGACCCACGCGCAAGCGAATTCTCATTGTGGGGAAGTATCCGGGTGTCGCGTATCGCACGCTCGCGACGCTGCCGGGCGCGCGTGACGTGGACTGCCCCGGGAAGGAGACTCCATGCAGACCTCCGGTCATCGCCATTGGCAGTCCGGTGATGTACCCGGCGTTTTCGACACCCGACAGCGCGCGGACACCGGTAAGCACCTGTGTGTAGAACTGGACGCGTCGGGCCGTGGAGTCGTACGGCGGAAAAGGGAGGGCTGTTCGCAACGTGAGGACACGCTCCGCGCGGAACCCAGGGTCAACGTCGTTCAGGCGAATCAGGGCGCGCATCAACAACCCCGCCGACACGAGCAACACCACCGACGCCATGACCTCCGCAATAACGAGCGCGCTCCTGAGGCGAAGGCGCTGGCCACCACCCGATCGCGCTCCTTCGCGCAGTGCGCCGAGGTCTGCCTGGCCGGACGCACGTCGTGCGGGCAGCACGCCCATCCCAATGCCGGTCAACGTGGTGGCCAGCCCGGCGAACAGCAGGACGTGCAGGTCAATTGCGGGCACATCGACGACTGGGAGTGCCGCCGGGACGAGTCGCGTCAGCAGCGGGACGGAAACGATGGCGAGCACAATTCCGAGTGCGCCGCCCAACGACGCGATGACGAGGCTTTCGGTCATCAGTTGACGCACCAGCCGCGCGCGCCCTGCCCCAAGCGCGACACGCACATCGAGCTCGCGACGCCGAGCCAGCGAGCGTGCGATGATCAGGCCAGCAAGGTTGGCGCACGAAAGAAGGAGAACACACAGCGCGGCACCACAGAGTGCAATCAGGAGCAGGCGCGATTGCCGTGAGAATTCATCACGCAGCGCGAAGACGGCGCCGCCAACCTTCTCGTCGCCCGTTGGGAAAACCTTATCCAATCGGGCCGCGACGACGTTGAGCTCCGTCCGCGCCTGCTCGAGTGTGACGCCGCGCTTGAGCCGCGCCACCACCTCGAACCAGTTGTTGCCGCGGTCATCATCGGACAGTTCCTGCGTCGTCATGGGCGTCCACAGCGCGACCTCCCGATTGGGAAACCGAAACTCGGCAGGCATGACACCGATGACGACACGAGACACGCCATCGAGCACCACAGTGCCGCCGACCGCGCTGCTATCACCGCCGAACGTCCGCTGCCACAGGGCGTTGCTCAGCATCGCGGTCCCCTCCTCTCCCGGTGCGAACACGCGGCCCAGCGCTGGCTTCACGCCGAGCAGCGGTAGGAGATTCGCGGTGACGGCAACACCGGTTAGCCGGTCCGGCTCGCCGCGGCCCGTAAGATTGAATGCGGTTGGATGAAACGCGGCCATCGCCTCGTACGACGTGGTCATCGCCTTCCAATCGCGATAGATGGGTGGCGAGAGCTCTCCGTGGTCGTAGCCCGGAGTGGATTCCCAGAGCTTGACGAGGCGGTCCGGATTCGCGAACGGCAATGGCCGCAGCAACACAAAGTCCGCGACGCTGAATGCAGCCGTGTTGGCGCCGATGCCGAGCGCCGTGACCACGATGGCGGTGATGGCGAAGCCGGGCGAACGAACGAGCGTGCGTGCTGTAAAGCGGACGTCCTGCAGCAGTTCATCCAAGCGCTCCGCGAGTCGCAATCGTTTTTCCCTATGGCCGGCGGAGTTGTGGAGGCGCGCACGCGCTGCGTCAGTCGTTTCTCCTAGATGCTTCTGCGCTTCCGCCTGCGCTGTTTCGGCCGACATGCCGCGTGCGACGAGATACTCTATTCGCGCTGCCATGAGCGCGTCGAGCTCGTCGTCGGCGTCTGGGCCGGCGAGTTCCGGGCGGGTGAGTGCGAGCCGAAACACGCGACGCACTCCGGCGCGGATGTCGCGCGCGCTCACAGCGTGGGCCTCATCGTGTCACCGTGCGGGCGGCGAGGACGGTTGTGAGGACGGCCACGTGCTCGGTGAGCGCCAGCGATTCCGCGCGGAGATGCGCGCGTCCCCTGACGGTCATCTCGTAGTATCGCGCGCGCCGATCGTTCTTCGTCACGCCCCACGCAGCGGAGATGAGCGTGCGCTCTTCCATGCGATGCAGCGCCTGGAGCAGTGCTGCATCGCCGACAATCAGGAGGCCATCAGAGCGGTCTTCGAGCCAGGTGGTGATTTCGAAACCGTGCATGGGCCCCCAGGACAGGGCCTTGAGCACGAGGACGTCGAGTGTGCCTTTGAGCAGCGCCATGGCGCGAGTCTCCCCAAGAGTCTTGGGGTAGACACCGGGTGCCCGCCAAGGGTTGGCTTGTCGTCCTCAGGCAGGGCCGAAGGACCTGCACGTTCTGTAGCGCGCTTTTCAAGGGCAAGTCCTTCGCTGCGCTCAGGACGACAAAATCAAGGAATGCGCCTGGCTTCCATTCGCGACGTTTCCACCAAGGGATCGCCTGCTTCCGAGCGTGTGATCCGGAATGGTGTGCCAAACTTGTTCTCGAACCTCGACGGCCTGGCGAGCCCATTCCATTTCGCGCGGAACATCGCCGTCGGGTCGGGCGTCACGGTGGAAATCACAATCGAAGACCCATGCGCGGGAAGCGCGACGCGAACGCGCGTTGTCGCCGTCACGGTGATCGAGTCTGCGACGATGGCCTGTTCGCCACTCATCATCGTCACCGGCGCGCCCACTCCGACGAGACGCAGATGCATCTGCAATCCTGGCTTTACGCTCTCGATGTCGACCGTTTGCGCGACCACAGGCGACACTTGTTGAGCACCAGCGAACCGCAGCGCAACCGTCAGCGCTGGCGCGATCACGAGCATCCGGCGAATCGACATGGGACTTTCCTTGGCATGGGTGGGATCATCATTGCGCCACGGCCCCATGCGCGCTTCGTGCCCGATTGCTTTGGGGCGTCTAAGACCTCGCAGCACACTCACTTAGATCGTAGTGCGATGCCGCGTCGCACACGCCCGTGTCCTCGCGGCGAGACACACATTGTCCCGTGCGCGAGAGTTTACGCGGCGCCCTCGACCTCGGACGACACCGCCCCGCCGCGACCGCTGCCAACCCCATACACGTCCCTGAGCGTGTCGGCAATCTGCGCCCACGCCGCCTGCATCAACTCGTGACGGTGATCGTAGTCAGTGCCCGTCGTCTCGATTGGAGCGAGGAAGTGCACGTGCACGACGCCGGACCGCACTTGCCACGCGCCCGTTCGCATCACTTCGCGCGTGCCGTAAATGGCCACCGGCACCACCGGTGCCTTCGCCGCAATCGCGAGCACGAACGGCCCCTTCTTGAAAGGACGCAACATGTAGGAATCACCACGCGTGCCTTCAGGGTACACAATCACGCTGAGTCCCTCGGCAACCTTCTTCGCGACGTGCCGATACGCTTCAAACGCGGACGCCCGATTCTCGCGCTCGAGAAACACCACGCCGCAGGCCTCGGCGCCCCATCCGAAAATCGGGATACCGCGAAGTTCCGCCTTCGCGACGAAGGTGTACCGCGGCAGCAGGGACGCGATCGCAAAAATATCGAACACACTCACGTGATTGATCGCGTACACGGTACCTCGACCTGGCACCACATGCTCGGCGCCATGCACCACAAGTCGAATACCGGCGGCCCAGCAGATCGACCGAGCCCAGGTGCGCATGCACCAAATGGAGAGACGTCGCTCGAAATCCTGCGAACCGAATAGGTGGCCCGCCGCCGCCGTTGGCGCGAGCAAGATTGTCATCACCGCTACCGTGATGCCGGTGAAGAGGGTGCGCATAG
>JBDTMO010000479.1:0-4713 GCA_039934235.1 bacterium
GACATCATTTACCACTCCACGACCAAGTACCTGAACGGCCATTCGGACATGATCGGCGGCATCGCGATCCTGATCGACGACGATCTCGCCGTTCGTCTGCAGTTCATCCTCAACGCGGCCGGCGCCGTTCCCGGGCCCTTCGATTCGTGGCTCGCCCTGCGCGGCACCAAGACGCTGCACCTGCGCATGCCTCGCCACGATCAAAATGGCCGTCAGATTGCCGCGTGGCTGGCTGAGCGGTTGGGAGACGACAAAGTCATCTATCCTGGCCTTCCGTCGCATCCGCAGCATGAGCTCGCCAAGGCGCAGATGTCCGGCTTCGGCGGCATGATCTCGGTTGAGCTTGGGTCGAAAGCCAAGGCCAACGAGGTCCTCACGCGCTGCCGCCTGTTCACCCTCGCCGAGTCGCTCGGCGGCGTCGAAAGCCTGATCAGCCATCCCGCTTCGATGACCCACGCGAGCGTCGAGCCTGCGCGACGTGCGCAGTTGGGCATCACGGAGGGGCTGATCCGCCTCTCGTGTGGCGTCGAGGACGTCGAAGATTTGCTCGAGGATCTGGAGCACGCGTTTCACGTGGTCTGAGGCGAAAACGGCCTGACACTTTCGCGCCTCAGTACCCGTAGGCCCGAGAACACATCCGTCCAGGAGCGAGTTAGTCATGCCGACCCCGCTACCGCAAATATCCAGTACGGCGTGGGAGCATCCCGCCGATCGCGCCGCGCTCAACACGTTGCGAGCGATACCCGGCTTCGATGAGATCGTGCGCCAGGTTGCCACGTTCCTTACCGAGCGGCGCGTCCGCCAGATTTTTCTCGCCAATGCCGTGCAGGTCAATCCGGTCCAGCGGCCCAAGCTCGATGCGCTGCTGACGGACGTTCTCACGACCATGGATTGGCAGAAGCGTCCCGAGCTGTACGTCACGCAGTCGCAGGAAGTGAACGCCTATGCGATTGGCTTCGAAGATCCATTCATCGTGATGACGTCGGGGGCGCTCGAGCTGCTCGAGAGCGACGACGAGCGGCGTTTTCTGCTGGCGCACGAGCTTGGCCACATCATGAGCGACCACATGATCTATCGGACGATCTCGATGGTCATTCTTGCGGTCGGGTCGCTGGCACTCATCCCGGTTGGTCTCGCGCTGCTTCCCTTCCAACTCGCGCTGCTCGAGTGGCATCGCAAGAGCGAGTTCTCGGCGGATCGCGCCGCGCTGCTCGCGCTGCAGGACAAGGTTGTCGCGCAGACTACGTTCATGCGCCTGGCCGGCGGTCGCGACTTTGGTGACACCACGAGCGTCGAAGCATTCATGACGCAGGCAGCGGCGTATGAGACTACCACCGACACCTGGGACAAGATTCTCAAGGTGTTCAACACCGCGTTCCGCGAGCATCCGTTCAACACGGTTCGCGCCGCTGAGTTGGAGCGCTGGCGCACGAGCGGCGAGTACAATGCCATCATCGCGGGCGCGTACACGCGGCGCGGCGAAAAGGGCCAGGGTCTGGGTGACGACTACTCTGACGCGGCGAAGTACTACACGGGCAAGGCAAACTCCGGGATCTCGAGCGTCGGTGATGCGTTTGATCGCGCGAAGAGCGCATTCAACGATGCGTTCCGTGGGCGAGACGAACCGCCTGCTCCTCCGAGCGAGCCCTCTGTGTAGACTCGGTTCAGGGCTGTAGGAAAAGGGCGGCAGCGCGAACGCGTTGCCGCCCTCTCTTTGGTCCGGAACGCGCGAATCCAAGTCGACCGCGTTAGCGCCGGGAGTAGACAAACTCCGCGTTGCGAGTGTCGTCCGACGAGCCGGGGCACGAGCCGCCCAAGCTGCCAAGACGCGTAAACTCAGTTGAGCCGCGTAGCCGCACCATCAAACCGACCGGAGTGGAATCGGCACCGATCCAGAACGTCGCCTCGAGGCTCGGTGATGCTGAGTAGTAGCCGAGGTTAGGCTGCGTCACCGGCCTCCAAAGTCCCGTGGTAACGTTCGTGGTCCCCTCCTGCACGGTGCCTTTCGATGTCACGATCGTGCGCGTAGCTCGCCGCACCGTGCCGTTGGCCGATAGAGTGATCGTGTCATGAATGGCCGTCGTGAGGCGCCCCGCCGTGCATTCGTGATCGAAAATGATCGCCGGCTCCTGAACCTTCTCGCCTATTTGTGTCAGGACGTAAACGACTGGACCCTTGGGGAGCTCGCTGTTGAGCGCAGCGAGAACGTCGGTCGGCGCGCTCGGATCCGCACAGCTCGCGACCAGCGTCAACACCACAGCGCACAGTGGGACGGGAAGCTGCGAGGACATTATCGCTCCCCTGTGCGGTGGACGTTCGCGCTGACGCTCGTTCGGCGGAGTCTATTGGAAGCAAAGACATCCGCCAGCCCTCCGACGCGCACTCCAATGAGCGAGCGCAAGTTATTATTGCTCCTTATGCGCGTACTCATCATCGGCGGCGGCGGGCGCGAACACGCGCTCGCATGGAAGCTCAAGCAGGAGGAGCCGAGCATCGAACTTCTCTCGGCTCCCGGCAATCCCGGCATCGCCGAATTAGCTGAGTGCGTCCCAATCAGCGCCACGAATCTCGATGCACTCGAGCAACTCGCGCGCGACCGCGCAGTCGACCTCACCATCGTCGGCCCCGAAGCACCACTCGCGCTCGGCGTCGTCGATCAGTTCGTCGCTGCAGGACTGCCCATCTTTGGGCCCACGAAAGCCGCCGCCGAAATCGAGACGTCGAAAGCATTCGCGAAGCAGTTGATGCTCGAGGACGGAATTCCCACCGCGCGCGCCGAAATGCACTCGCAAGTCGCCTCGGCAAAGGAAGCTGCTCGGCGATTCGGCGCGCCGGTCGTCATCAAGGCATCAGGACTCGCCGCGGGAAAGGGTGTGATCGTTTGCCAGACGATTGCCGAGGCCGATGAGGCCATCGACGACATGCTCGAGGGAAATCGGTTCGGTGCCGCGGGCGCAGAAGTGCTCGTCGAAGAGTTCATGGACGGCGAGGAGATTTCCGTCTTCGCGATCACTGATGGAACGACGTTCGTTCAGCTGCCTGGCTTGCAGGATCACAAGCGGCTGCTCGACAATGATGAGGGTCCGAACACGGGCGGCATGGGCGCGTATCTCCCCGTGACACTGTCGCTCACGCCGGATCTGGTCAGTGACGGAGCCACGGCTGTCCGCGAAATCATCGCGCGCACGTTGCGTGGATTGGCGAAGCGCGGTCGGCCCTTTACCGGTTTGCTTTACGCTGGACTGATGATCACGAAGGACGGCCCAAAGGTCGTCGAGTTCAATTGCCGCTTCGGCGACCCAGAAACGCAGGCACTCCTTCCGGTGCTCGCGGGCGATCATCGGCTGCTCGACCTTATCCTCGCCGTCGCAAAAGGCCACGCACTTCCCCATGGCGATGCCATCGCGCGCGGCGCGTGCGTAACAACCGTGCTCGCTGCGGCAAACTATCCCGAGACGCCTCGTACCGGTGATCCCATCACGCTGCCGCCGCCGGAAGATGGCATCGTCGTCTTTCATGCGGGCACCGCGCGCGACACGTCGGGCCAGCTCGTCACTGCAGGCGGTCGCGTCCTCGCGGTGAGCGCAGTCGGCGACTCCATCGCAAGCGCGCGGCAGCGGAGCCTCGGTTACGCGCGACGCGTTCAGTTCGACGGAAAGCAGTTGCGCACTGACATTGGCTGGCGAGAAATCGCCCGCGAAGAGACGCAGGCGAGTGCCCGAGCTACCTGAAACTGAAACCATCGCTCGCGATCTCGATCGCGAGTTGCGCGGACGGACGATCGTCAGCGTCGTCGTTCGAAAGGACGACGTGCTGCGCGAGGTATCGGCAAAGGCGTTGGCCGCGCGCGTCACCGGCGCGTCGATTGAGCGCTGCTGGCGTCGCGCGAAGATGGTCGTGATCGATCTCTCAACGGACGACCACATCGTCGTGCAGCCGCGCTTCACTGGTGCGCTACTGCTCTCGATGGGTCCCCTTCCGGAGCGCGAGGCACTGTATTCCACGCTCCACTTCTCGCTCGACGACGGTCGCGATCTACACTATCGCGACATCCGGCGGCTCGGAACACTCGCGCTGATGTCCGACGCGCGATTCCAGGAATACATCAAGGCGCTGGGCGTCGAGCCACTTGACCCCGCGTTCACGGTGGCGCATCTATCGGTACTTCTTCGGGGGTCGAGACAAGCGGTGAAGAAGCTGCTCATGGATCAGCGCATGGTCGTCGGAATCGGCAACATCTACGCGAACGAAGCCTGTTGGCGCGCCGGTGTTGATCCGTCGCGCGCCGCGCACGACGTCGGCGATGCCGAAGTGGCCGCATTGCATGACGGTATTACGTCCGTGCTTCGCGACTCCATCGCCGCTCGCGGGACGTCCTTTCGCGACTATCGCGACGCGTCGGGAGGAAAGGGTGACTTCGAGCGATCGCTCGCCGCGTACGGTC
The DNA here is from genome assembly GCA_039934235.1 of bacterium. Lineage (GTDB taxonomy): Bacteria > Gemmatimonadota > Gemmatimonadetes > Gemmatimonadales > Gemmatimonadaceae > AG11. The sequence goes on from JBDTMO010000479.1 coordinate 4,445, forward strand.
GCGGTGGCGAGCCCTGTCTCCGCTGCGGCGCGCGCCTCATCGAGACGCACGCGATTGACGGACGCACCACCGTGCTCTGCGCGCATTGCCAAAAATAGCCAAGGACCTCCGGAAGCAGCCCACGTGCGACGCGCAGCTCGCCGTGATGCGTGACGCCGTAAAAGCTGGCGCGAAGGATCGGCCTGGCGTGTATCGCATGCTCGCCGCCGACGGAGAAATCGTGTACGTCGGCAAGTCGAAAAAGCTGCGCACGCGATTGCTGAGCTATT
>JBDTMO010000480.1:0-4704 GCA_039934235.1 bacterium
CGATCAAGCGTCCGGACTGCGCGCGCATCGTGCGGCCAAGTGCGCTGACGACGCCCGATGTCACGGTGGAGGCGAATCCGAGTGGATTGCCGATGGCGATCACCATTTGGCCCGGCCGCAGGCGAGTCGAATCGCCAAGCTGTGCGGCGACGAGCGACGGAGCGTTGACGCGCAGGACGGCGAGGTCGGTATCCGGGTCGGTACCGACGATGTCCGCAGCGCAACTGGTTCCGTCGGAAAACGTGGCGCGTACGCGCGTTGCATGCTCGACCACGTGGCTGTTGGTGAGCACGAATCCGTCGGGCGTAAAGACGAATCCGGAGCCGCTGCCGGTCTGCTCACCGCGTCCGCGTCCACGACGCGTCTTCGCCGAGGCCGGCTGCCATACTTCGAGATGCGCGACGGACGGCCCGACGCGCTCGACGGCGCCTACGACAGCCGACGAATACGCGTCCAGCAGATCGGCGTCGTGATTGCTGTCAGAGTGCGCCTGAACGGCGGCGTCGGCGGTCATGTTGTTCGCGATCAATTGTAGCGGGGTCATCAAACGTTCTCGACGAATAGGTGTACTGGTTACATATCACTGCGGGAGAGACGGAGTTCCGCGGCACGGGCGCGGTGAGGAGTGCAGATCCTTCGACTCGCTACGCTCGCTCAGGATGACAGGTTCGTCGCTCCGGCTCCCCTTACCGTCCACCGTTCACCGTTCACCGTTCACCGTTCACTTCCCTGTTCACCGTCTACCGTTCACGGTTCACTTCCCAGTTCACCGTTCACCGTTCACTGTTCACTGTTCACCGTTGATTGAGGTTGGTATGACCCGTACCTCCGTAACGAAGGCGGCATTCGCTGCTGCTCTGTTGGCGCTTCCATCCGTTGCGTCGGCCCAGACGTTCAAGATGCAGAAGTACGACATCGGTGGAGAAGGTGGCACCGATTATCTCGTCGCCGAGCCCGGGACGGGTCGCGTGTTCGTCTCGCGCCAAACGCATGTGATGGTCATCGATGGTGCGACCGGCAAGGTGCTGGGCGACATCCCGAACACGCCGCGCATGCACGGCATTGGTCTCGCGGCCAAGTACAACCACGGCTTCACGACGAACGGCGGCGACTCGTCCGTCACGATGTTCGACCTGAAGACCCTCGCCTTCATCAAGAAGATCCCCGTGAAGGTCGGCGGACTCGATGGCATCATGTACGACGCCACCGATGACAGGATCATCCTGACGAACCACAGCAGGCCCGGCACTGCAATCGCGCTGGATCCCAATTCCGGCGACATCACGGGGACCGCCGAACTCGAGGACAACGCACCGGAAGGTGCGGTGGCCGACGGCAAGGGGCACATCTTCGTCAACAACGAAGGCAAGAACACCATCCAGGTTGTCGACGCAAAGACGATGAAGGCCACTGCGTCGTGGCCGATTGCGCCGTGCGACGGACCCACCGGCATCGCGTACGACAAGGCATCGAACCGCATCTTCGCGGGCTGCAGCAAGAAGTCCGTCGTCGTGGATGCGGCCAGCGGCAAGGTCGTCGCCGAAATCGATAACGGTGATCGCGTTGACGCGCTTGGCTACGACGACTCCGAGAAGTTGATCTACATTCCCGGCGGTGCAGGCAAGGGCAACGTGACGGTGGTCCGTCAGGTCTCTGCAAACAAGTACACGACTGTTGCGACAGTGGAGACCGTGCCGGGCGCCAAGACCATCGCTGTCGATCCGGTAAGGCACGTTGCGTATCTGTTCCAGCCGGAGCGCGGGCCATCGACGCCACCACCGGCCGGTTCCCCTGCGAACACTCGGCCAACGCCCGGACCGATTACCGCGGCGTGGTTCGTCGTCATTACGCACTAGTTTTGCGGAGAACGAACACTGCGTCCGGGCCTTCGGGTCCGGGCGCTTTTTCGTCGTGTCCTGAAAAGAGGTTGGCCGTTGATATGCCGTGATGCGAACCGCCAGCGATTGCCATACGCCAAAGTGTCGCGCACGCCACGTGACCGATTCACCGGGTCCGAGGAGCCCAGAAACTCTGCCCGCAACGGCGCGCTCTTGTGTTGCGGAGGCCGAGCGAGCGTGAAAGTCGACGCTGCGCGCGAGATCGAAACAGCGCTCGATTGGAGCAGCGATAAAGGTGGAGAGTTCGATCCTAACCAACAGATGTTGTCGTCAAGGAACGCCCATGATGTCTCCGACAAGATGTCACCTAGCTTTCCGACTGGTTCAACCCTCAGCAGGGGACATCGTGTTCAGCGGAGGCGCGATCCACCGCTCCGCAGCATAGCATAGGCCGATGCCGACTCCGTACGCCAACACGTCGTACGGATCCCATCGGCCTCGGAACATTCCGCGCGGCCAATAGATCTGGCTGATCTCCGTCAGCGTGCTGGCCGCGAAAAGTACCCCGGCAGCCCGCTCCGGTGTGCGGCCGATCGTGCGGAGCAACCACCACTTCGGCCGCGCCCTCGGCACCAGCCCGCGCATATACACGTAAAGCCAGGCCGGCTGTGTCAGGTCGGCCAGGTAGCTCGTGACGAACCCGGCGTGCATCCCGCGCATGCCGAGAGCAGCCGCGACGAGCCACGCGGCCAGCAGTGCCCAGTACATCCACGTCCAGAATCGCCCGCGCGTCATTTCCCACTCCCGGTGAAGCCTGCGAGCGTGCAAGGTGAATAAATCCCATGAGTCGGCGCGCGACAAAGGCCACGCGTCGAACATCCATTGCCGACGTGAGGATCGCCGACCTTACGCGATTGCTGCAGGGATTCGCTACTGGCTCGCGCCTGAACGCGCGACCGGGTGAGCCGCGGAGGAATTGCGTTGCCAGAGTGCGACTGTCCCAACCGCATAGCAAAGTCCCATCGCGAGACACAACGCGGAGCTGATCAGCATGAATGTCATTCGCCCCTTCAACATCTGCATATAGGGGGTGTCCACGAATAGCGCGGCCGGCACGCCACCCACAGCACGGGTCAGATAGACGAGGGAGATCAGCGCCAGGATAGGACGGAGGAGTGGCAGTGGGATGATCACCCCCGCGGCAGACACAGCGTAAAGCGCCGAAAGGCCGAGCAGCAAGGCAATCCCCGCGGTCATCATTGCCGGGATGGCGGACCCGCGCTCGGCCAACCGCGCCATGCGTTCGCTGGCGCCGAAAAACCGGTACCAGCCCGGACCGCCCACGATAATGGCGAGATGCAGTAGCGCCGCCGCACCCGCCAGCAGCCCGCCACACAACAGCACGCGATCGCTATCTCGCACGATGATTTCTCCTGGCACGCCTGGACGCCAAAGTACACTGGCAAGGGAATCGAGCCGCCTACTGCATGGCGGCTGCAATGAATGCATACGTATCCGCCTGGTCCGCGCCGATCTGACGGCGCGTGCTTCCTGATCCGTGGCCGGCATCACCTTGGACATACAACAGAACCGGCCGTCCGCTGCTCGTCGCCGCTTGCAAGCGCGCGGCAAGCTTGGCCGATTGCCACGGTGCTACCCTGGAATCATTTGCGCCAGCGGTGAACAGTACGGCCGGATATTTCGTTGCCGGCGCAATGTGTTGTGTCGCATCCATGGCAAGGAGATTTGCGAACCCAACCGAATCTGCAACGGACCCGAACTCCGGTACATTCGCCGGACCGGCCTGCATGGCCTCCAGCCGAAGCGTGTTCATCACCGCCGAGTGAAACACCGCTGCTGCCAGGAGATCCGGCCGTGCGGTGATCACACGACCCAATACAATTCCACCGGCACTTCTGGCCTCACCCGCCAGGTGTCGCGCGTCGGCATAGCCATTACGGCTCAAGTGCTCCGCCACGGCAATGAAGTCGGTCCACGAATTGTGCTTCGTCGCTCCCTTCCCAGCCTCGTGCCACGTTTCGCCATTTTCGCCTCCGCCTCGTACGTGAGCGATCGCGAATATTCCGCCACGTTCGACCCAGGCCAATCGCGCTGGGTCGTAGTTGGGACTGAGGGTCGTGCCATACGAGCCGTACACCTCGATGATGGCTGGATGCGCCCCATTCTTCACGAATGCGCGCGCGCGAATGATGGAGACGGGGATCAGCGTGCCGTCGCTGGCTTGCGCATGGGTCTCTTCGGCCACCACGCCGGAATAGTCCAGCGCATTCAGTCGCATGAGGTGCGTATCGACGACGCGATTCGCTGTCGGATCGAAGTTGAAGACGCGCGGCGATTCCGTCCACGATTCCATGTAGAACACAACTCCGTCGGTGCCGGTGTTGGCCGACGTCACGTACACGCTTCCCTTGAACGGCAGCGGCACTGTGCGAGCCGTATTCGATTCGGCAAACGCAACTTGGAATAGGCCACCGATTCCGCCTTCGGCCGCCTGCACGTACACGCCATCCTTGGCTGCCCAGATTCCTTGCAGTTGTGTGGTCGCCGAGCCAAGAATCGTCGAGGAGGTTGCCGTGCGCGGATCGGCGACGCTCGTCTTGAGTAACTGCGAACGCGCCGGGTCGTGATGGCTCAAGAGAAAGAGATCATCACCATGGACGGCGTAATCCAGAATGTCGTCCGTCGCGGCGACGAGCTGCCGCCAGGGCACATCTGGACCACGCAGCGCTGTCAACGCCACGGTGTACAGCGCGATTTCCCTGGCTGTGCCATGCGTGACGCTGAGGAACGCGCGCGCATCACCGGGAATGATTCGCAGGTGCGCCACGTCGTCTGGCCGCATTGG
>JBDTMO010000481.1:0-4702 GCA_039934235.1 bacterium
CAATCCGTAACAACTTCTCTCGAGGTCTCTTCGGTGATGATGTGTCGCGTCCGCGGCCTTACTGTCTGCAGCCTGCTGCTTCCTGCATTGGTGTCCGCGACGGCCGCGGCTCAAGAGGCGGTCACCATTCAGGGTCATGTACTGGCCGCCTCGGCGGCAGTGCGCGGCGCCACGGTGCGCATCGAATCGATGAATCTGGGCGCGACGACGGATGAGCGGGGTCTCTATCACTTCATCGTTTCGTCGTCCCGGGTCCGCGGCCAGACCGTGGCGCTCACTGCAAGCTATCCGCGATTTCGCCCCAAGTCGGTGGACGTCGCGCTGGTAGGCGGTTCGATCACGCAGGACTTCGACCTGAGCTCGAACGACCCCGCGGGAACTCCTCGCACGGATCGGCCGCGAGTCACTGATACGTCGCCCGGTGCGCAACCAACGACGTCGGCGACGCGTCCAGCTCCAACCGCGGCCTCGTCGTCCATCACGCTCGACACGCGTCCTGGTCTCCGGATCGATGCGCCAATCGTGGACAGCACGTCATTGAGCGAGCTCGCCGGCCCGGTCGACTTGCCGACGGCCCTGGCAGGACGGTTCGCGGGTCTCGATGTATTGAGCGCCTCCACCGTTGGTGGAACCAGCGCGATGTTCGTTCGCGGACCACACACGCTGTTCGGATTGACGCAGCCGCTTGTTGTCGTGAATGGCATCGTGATGGACAACAGCAACCTGACGAACGCCACCCAAATCGCGGGACGCGGTGGCTTCGACTACGGCAGCGGCGTCAACGATCTCAACGTGGACGATATCGCGACGGTCCAGCTGTTGAGCGGTCCCATCGCGGCCATGCGGTTTGGTGGACGTGGGGCGAACGGCGCGCTGGTGGTCACCACCAAGAATGCCAATGGCTTGAACGGCCTCACGTTTTCTGCGAGTCAATCGTTCAGCAACTCCACGACACTACGCGTCCCTGCCTACCAGAACCTGTACGGCCAGGGACTCGGCGGGACTTTCTCGTTCTTCGACGGAAAGGGCGGCGGCGTTAGCGACACGACGGACCAGAGCTGGGGGCCCGCGCTCGATGGCTCGCCGCAGCGTCAGGCAAGCTTCACACAGGCGGGTCGTGCGGACGTTCGTCCGTGGTTTCCGCAAGCGGCGAACGTAAGCGACTATTTCGTGAGCGGCCACACACTGGCCACCAACGTCGGGCTCCAGAACGGAAGCGAGAATGGTCAGTTCCGCGTGTCGCTCAGCAATCGCACGACGACGGGAAGGACGCCTGAGACATCCATCGCGCACCGTTCAGCCGTCGCCACGGGAAGCGCGCAGCCGAGCGCGCGGCTGTCCGTGAACGGGGACTTGCAGCTGTACACTGACCGTGGTGAGGATCGTTCTGGTAGCGGCTTCGATGAGTCCAATGCTGTGTCGACTTTTTCGCACACGCCCAGGCAAATTGATTTCGCGACGTACATGACGCGTCTGCGAGACGCGACCCTTCAGCAGTTGAGCTGGAACTACAGCGGCCGGAACAACCCATACTGGACCGCGTTGGAGAACGACAATCACGACAGCCGTACGCGCTATGTCGTCGGCGGCGCCGCGTCGTATGCATTGGCAGACTGGGTGACCGCATCAGTGCGCGCGGGAACCGACCATACGTCGGACAGCCGGAGCTTCACGGTTGCATCCGGCTGGATGGGGGGGTTTCCGTACCTCGCCGGTCGCGGCGATTTTTCAACGGGCGGCTTTCAGTCCGACGACATCACCTCGAATCAGACGGATGCCGAGGTGATGCTGCGGGCGGCGCCACGTTCGACTGGTTCTGTTGCGCTCGCGTACACGGTCGGTGCTGGCCGTCGCAGCGATGACATCACCACCGACGTGCGCGCGGCGGACAAGCTCGCCGACGTCGCGACGCCTCAGCAGGTGCAGTGGAACGGTTCATCGAGCACCAACACCATATTCGGTAGCGCAGAAGCTCGGGTGCGCGACTTCATTTCAGCCGGCGTTTCGGCACGAATGGAGTCGTCGTCGCTCCAATCGGGTTCGAGCGCATCGACGATCTACCCTGCCGCCATCGCAACCATCGACTTTGCGCACGCTGACTCGACAACGACGCACGTAGGTCCATTCCAGACGTTCGCGCTGCGAGCCGGTTTCTCGCGCTCCGGCAACGTCGGAACGTCAGCCCTTCTTCAGCGGCTGGGGGTCACGTCTGCGACGACGGCGGCATCGATCGATGCGCTTTCCGACCCCGAGGTGACGACGAGCATCGAAGCGGGTGCGACGCTACGCGCCTCCGAGAACCGCATGGGGTTGGACATCTCGGTTTACCGCGACCTCAGTGAGAACCTGCTCTTCGCGTTTGGCGGCGGCTATGCGCGGACGGGTTCCCTGTCCAACAAAGGCGTCGAAGCGACGCTAACGCTCGTTCCGATTCGCGTGCCGCATGGCCTGGAGTGGACCGTCGCCGCGACGGTCGGCAAGAACAGCAACGTCGTCGAAGAATTGTCCTCCGGTGGCGCCGTGGCGTTGGCGCCCTCGTTCGGTGGAGCGACCATCGAGGCGCGGACTGGACGTTCTCTCGGTGTGATCGTCGGCCAGACGTTTCTGCGCGATGCTGCTGGGCAGCTCGTGCTTCGCAATGGGCATCCGCTTGCCGACAGCACTGGCGGCTCACGTGTGCTTGGCGAAAGTGCCCCGTCCTGGATTGGCGGCCTGACGACGTCAGCGCGAATCCGCGCTTTTGAGGTGAGTGTGCATTTCGACACGCATCGTGGCGGAAAGGTGTTCAGCTCGAGCAACATGGCCGGCGCGTATTCCGGTGTGCTGATGGAGACGTCGTTCCGGCCTGACACTGGTCTCCTCATCGATGGTGTCGATGTCGCGACGGGCAGCAAGAACGCAGTTCACGTGAGCACGGAGGATTACTATCACGCGCTCGGTCCGATCACGGAGCGGTGGGTGTACGACGCGAGTTTCGTGAAGCTGCGGGAGGCGCGCGTGAGCGTTGCTATTCCGCTGCAATTCATCCCTGCGCTGCGCGTGCAGAGCCTGCGGATGTCGATTATCGGCCGCAATCTGGCGCTTTGGGCGGATGCACCGAACATCGATCCGGAGACGGTGCTGAGCACGTCGACGTTCCGTGGAGCCGAGATGGGCCAGCTTCCAACGGCGAAGAGTGTGGGGTTTCAGCTGTCTTTGACGCCGTGACCGTCACGCTGTGAACGGTTTTTGTCACGGTTCTAGAGTTGCAATTGATGCGGGTTTGAAGCGACACTTTGCGGGACCGCCGCGACACTTCGGGTGATGTGAGCGAAAGCACGCGACTGAAGTACGAAACATAAGTCGTTGATATATATATCTTTGCGCATATGCAGCTCTCGCAAGAGCTCGGGAATGGAAGATGCCCCGAGGCTCTCCTAGTGATTGGCTATCTGCCGGCCCCAAATGACAAAGACAACTGATTTGACACGATACCAGATGCTCCGCGACGAACTGGTTGCGGAGCCGCGCACGTGGTTGGTCACGGGTGCCGCCGGCTTCATCGGATCCAATCTCGTGCAGGAGCTTCTCGCGCTGGGACAGCGTGTGGTCGGGCTGGATAATTTTTCGACTGGGCATCAGTACAATCTCGACGAGGCGGTTGCAGCGAGCCCTGATACCAAGGGCGATTTTCGGTTTATTGAAGGCGACATCCGCGACTTGGAGGCGTGTCAGGAGGCCTGTGTCGGCGTCGACTTCGTGCTCCATCAAGCGGCACTTGCGTCGGTTCCGCGGTCGATTGCGGATCCGGTTTCGAGTACGCAGGTGAATGTGGACGGTTTTCTGAATGTGCTGGTTGCGGCGCGGGATGCTGGTGTGCAGCGGGTGGTGTACGCGTCTTCGAGTTCAGTGTACGGCAATGCCACGATGATTCCTCAGATCGAGAGCGTCACGGGTGAAGTTCTGTCACCGTATGCGGCGACGAAGGCGGTGAACGAGATGTATGCCAAGGTCTTTCAGCGCACGTATGGATTGGCGACGGTGGGACTGCGGTATTTCAATGTTTTTGGTCGGAGGCAAGATCCCAACGGTGCGTACGCGGCGGTCATTCCGCGTTGGACCGCAAATCTCTTGAAGGACGTTCCCTGCGAGATTTTCGGGGACGGTAACACCAGCCGCGACTTCTGCTATGTCGCCAATGCGGTGCAGGCGAACCTTCTGGCCGCCACCGCATCCGGTGAGGACGCCACGGCGCAGGCGTACAATGTTGCGTGTGGAGAGGAAACGTCGCTCAACGAGTTGTTCCAGATGATTCGGAGCAATCTCGTGGCGTTTCATTCGCCTGTTGAATCTGCTGAGCCTCTCTACTCGGAGGAGCGTCAGGGCGACATCCGCCGCTCGCTTGCCGACATTGGCAAGGCGCGGCAGTTGTTGGGTTACTCTCCGACGCACAGTGCCAAGGCGGGAATGGAAGAAACGTTGAACTGGTATGCTGCACAGCTGCTGTCTCTTGACTCCGAAGCAGCGGCTACACGATAGAAGCGCTGAATTGCACTGGTAGTTTGCTCCCTCCCCCTGCCCCTACTCGCACCGCAATGGTTGAGCTCCCGAAGCGCCCTATGCTCGTCTTGATCGCCAGCAACGGAGAGTGGGTCGGCCGATCCGTCGAGAGCGTGCTAGAGTTGAACGGCTTTACCGTGCTGCGTGTCGCTGGTGGCCGTCG
>JBDTMO010000482.1:0-4690 GCA_039934235.1 bacterium
CGGCATACCAGGTGAAGGCACTCACCATCGACGGCAGCGGGATCCTCCTGTTAGCCATTTGCGTCGGCTCGCTGCAGTGGATGCTCGAGCGTGGTGAGCGCATGGACTGGTTCGACTCGCGATTCGTGACGGCGCTCGGGGTTACTGCGGTGGTGTCGTTCGTGGCACTCATCTGGCGCGAGCTGTCGATCAAGGAACCGATCATCGATTTGCGCGTGTTGAAGAACAGGCAACTCGCTGGCGGCGTGATGATTGGCGCGTTCCTTGGTTTCGCGCTGTACGGTTCGGTATTCGTGCTGCCTGTGTTTCTCCAGGGCTTGCACGGCATGACGGCGAATCAAACCGGAATGATCATTCTCCCCGGCGCGCTTTCCTCTGCGTTCACGATGGCGATTGTCGGGAAGAACTCGGCCAAGCTCGACGCGCGCGTCACCGTGCCGATTGGGGCGAGTCTCTTTCTCTACTCGATGTGGAGCCTGTCGCGCCTCACGTTCGATAGCGGCGCACAGGATTTGTTCTGGCCGCTCGTATCGCGTGGCGTTGGGTTGGGGTTGATTTTCGTACCGCTCACGGGCGCGACGATGGCGGAATTGAAGCCGTCGCAGCTCGCGCAGGGCACGGGCATGTTCAACCTCACGCGCCAACTCGGTGGTTCGCTCGGCATTGCGATCAGCGCGACGCTCCTGTCACGCTTTACGGCGCAGTCGCGCGCGCTGCTCGCGGAACATGTGGTAATCGGCGATCCCACGACGGTCGCTCGCCTGGATGGGCTCACGCGCGCGCTGATCGGAAAGGGTATGAACGTACTGTCCGCCAAGCAGCAGGCGCTGATGATCCTCGACAGGCAATTGCAGGGGCAGGCAAGCGTGCTCGCATTCTCCAAGCTGTATTTGCTGAGCGGAATCGCGCTCATGGCATCGCTGCCACTCCTGCTGTTGTTCAGGTCGGGCAAGTCGCGCGGACACGGCCCCCCGGCGCACTGATGTAAGGGGCCCTTTGGCGCTTGGGGCCTAAATTCAATTCGGTTCAAGCGTGGGTTGTCATTCCGCAGAGCGAAGCGCGTGGGCGGTATCAACCGGTCGACGCAACACTCTGTCATCCCGCAGGAGCGAGCGCAGCAAGCGAGTGTCGGGATCTACCACGCGATCTCGCGAAGCAGGCCGCGGTTGAACGCAGAGCAGATCCCGACATTCGCTCCGCTCATGCGGGATGACATCCGTTCGCATACCGCAGAACGGCATTGGGCGCGAGCTGTCGTCGCAGTTCATGACAACCATGCCCTCTTACACCGTGTCGAACCAGTGCGCAGTATAAGTCCACTCTTTCGACGAGCTGTGTATGTCCCCCACCACCAGTACGCGCGCACGCATTCTCGCGGCAGCTGTATTGCTCGCAACCCTGCTTGGCGCCGCCGCGCCGCCGTCGCGCTCCGCAGACCTCTCCTTCAGCGACACCCGGCTCAAGAATGGCCTGAGGGTCATCATCGCCGAGGATCACAATGCGCCCGTTTATACCATTGCGATCAGCTACAACGTCGGCTCGCGCGATGAGCGGCGTGGACGCACCGGATTCGCGCATCTCTTCGAGCACATGATGTTCAAGGGCTCGGAGAAAGTTGGGAACGGCGAGCATTTCACGCTCGTGTTCAACAACGGCGGCAACATGAACGGGACCACGAACAAGGACCGGACCGTCTACTACGAAACACTGCCCACCAACCAACTCGACCTCGGCTTGTTCCTCGAGGCAGATCGGATGCGGTCGCTCGTGATTACGAAGGACAATCTCGACAACCAGCGCAACGCCGTGCAGGAAGAGCGCAGGCTCGGCGTCGACAATCAGGCCTACGGAAAGACGTTCGAGGCCATCGACTCGCTTGCCTACTCGAACTTTTCCTACTCGCATTCCGTCATCGGGTCGATGGCGGATTTGAGCGCGGCGTCGGTGGAGGATGTGACGGCGTTCTTCAAGACGTACTACGCGCCCAATAACGCGGTGCTCGCCATCGTGGGGGACGTCAATTCCGCGGATGTGCTGGCGAGAGTGCGGAAGTACTTCGAGGGCATTCCGGCGCAAACCGCACCGCCCACAGTGGACATGACCGAGCCGCCACCAAGCGGTGAGAAGCGCATCGCGCTCGAGGACGCACTCGCGCGCGCCACGCGGCTGGACATTTCATACAAGGTGCCGCCGTCCAGCTCGGACGATGAAGCGGCGCTCAATGTGTTGAGCACTGTGCTGAGCGGCGGTCGCAGCTCGCGCTTCTATGAACAGGTGGTGCGCCAGCAGCAACTCGCGACGAGCGCCAACGCTGGAAAAGGTGAAAGTCGCGGGCCCGGGCTGTTCAACGTCAGCATCATGGTGGCTCCCGGCAAGCAGGCGGCCGACGCGGAAAAGGCCGTGATGGACGAGATCGAGAAGATCAAGTCGGCGCCGCCGGCGGACTGGGAGATGGACAAGGCACGCACCAACTCGCAGCGGACCACCATCAGCCAGCAGGAAAGCTCACTGGCGCGCGCCGTCCTGCTTTCGCAGTACGCGCTGTTCTATGATGATCCCGGGCGCATCAACACGCGTGTCGCGCGAATCAAGGCCGTGACTGCGGCAGACGTGCAGCGCGTCGCGCGGCAGTATCTCACGGAGAACAACCGCAGTGTGATCCAGACCAACCCGAAGCCGGCCGCCGGCCGTGGAGGCCAGTGATGTCTCGCTCGCTCATGGTTGGCCGCGCGCTGTCGTTTTCACTCGCCGCCGTCAGCGTCGCGCCGATTGCATTGCACGCGCAAGCAGCGCCGCCGAAAACCCAGTCCGTTGTCATGAAAGGTTTCGCGCCGGTCAGCGACAAGGTGCTCGACGTCAAGCTGCCGAAGCCAAAGGAAGGTGACCTCGCGAACGGCTTGCACCTCATCGTGCTCGAGGATCATCGCACGCCGCAGGTGTCGTATCAGATCATCATTCCAGGTGCCGGCGGCTACTTCGACGCGGCTGGGGCGACCGGCCTCGCGAGCGTGACGGCAACGATGATGCGCGAAGGCACGCCAACGCGCACCACCACCCAGATCGCCGAACAGATCGAAACGATGGCGGCTGGACTTGGCATCAATGCGGGCATGTCGAGCCTGGACGCATCAGTGAATGGTTCCGCTTTGACCGAAAAGCTGGACGCGCTGTTCGATCTCACGGCGGACGTTCTCCTGAATCCGACCTTTCCAGAGGCGGAGTTGGCGAAGTACAAGACTCGCACGGCTGCGCAGCTCGCGCAGCAGCGTTCGTCGACAGGCTTCCTGGCGCAGGAGCGATACCAGAAAGTCATGATGGGTGATCACCCCGGCTCGCGCGTGTCGATGACGCCGGATGACGTGAAGAAAGTGACGCGCGACGATATGGTGGCGTTCCACAAGGCGCACTATGCGCCGGACCATGCGGCCATCGCGTTTGCCGGGGACATCACGTACGAGCAGGCGAAGAAGCTCGTCGAGGCGAAGCTGGGTGAGTGGAAGAAAAACGGATCGCCGGTCGTCGCGGCGACGAATCCTCCTGTCACCGGACCGGCGAAGGTCTATCTCGTCGACCGGCCCAATTCGGTGCAGACGAGTTTCGTGATTGGTGCTCCGCTCATCGACCGCAAGGACCCGCAGTACGACGTGCTCCAGATGATGAACCAGGTGATCGGTGGCGGACCCACGGGCAGGCTCTTCACGCATCTCCGCGAAGAGAAGGGCTACACCTACGGCGCCTATAGCGGGCTGTCAGCGGTGGGCCGGTACAAGGGCACATGGATCGCGCAGACCGACGTACGCTCCGACGTCACCGAACCGGCGCTGACAGACCTGATCGACGAAGTGCGCCAGATGCGAGAAATCACCGTGCCGGCCAAGGAGCTGCAGGACAAGAAGCGCTCGCTCGTTGCCGGCTTCGCGTTGTCCCTCGAGTCGCCGCAACAGGTGCTTGGCTACTACATCACGCGCTGGATGTACAACTTGCCGGCAGACTACTGGGACAAGTATCCATCGCGCGTGATGGCCGTGACGGCCGCGCAGGTGCAGGCGGCGGCCAGGAAGTATCTCGATCCCGCGAAGGTGCAGATCATCGCCGTGGGCGACGGCAAGAAGATCGAGGAGACGATGCGAAAGTTTGGACAGCTCGAGGTGTACGATGTCGAAGGAAAGAAGCGCGAGATGGTGCCCTAGGAATCCGACGCGTAGACCTCGACCTCAGCGCTGCCGTCCCTGGTGTACCGCACATACATCAGCCAGGGATGGCAGCACACCTGACAGTCCTCGACGTATTCCTGCTCGTTCCCGCCACCCGGATCCAGCGCAACCTCGTTGGGCTCCCCGCAATGCGGGCAATACACGATCGCCTCTGTTTCGGCGGTTCCGTCGCCCAACGGAAACTCCGATTCGATCTCCTCTTCCGTCCAGTCATCCTCGCTCTCGCTCATAACGTCAAATTAGCGCGCCGAGCAAGGGTGGGCAGGCTTGTCCTCGAATACTGAAACAGAAGCGTCACCCAGTGTGGACACTTAATTGGATACATATTTCTCAACTCGTTGTAGGCAAAAGGGTTAAGTACCGCTTGTGACGCGGCGCACGCGATGCCTCTGGGACGTTCGAACGACCGAACTTCCAGGAGCCCACCCATGTCGCCACGCCATCTGTTTGCCTTACGCACTCGCCTTGCCGCCGGT
>JBDTMO010000483.1:0-4644 GCA_039934235.1 bacterium
AGGTCGCAAAGCAGAAAGTCGAAGGTGCGCGCGCCAACCTCGCGTTCGCCGCCGCGCAAGCCGGATACGCACGCATCGCTGCGCCCATCAGCGGCGTCGTCGCCTCCGTGTCGACGCAAGAAGGAGAAACGGTCGCCGCGAGTTTCGCTGCGCCAACGTTTCTCACGCTGCTCGATCCATCGCGGCTCGAGGTGTGGGCCTACGTCGATGAAACGGACATCGGTCGCATTCGCAGCGGACAGACGGCGCGCTTCACTGTCGACACCTACGGCGATCACGAATTCGACGGCCACGTCACCACAGTGTATCCGAAGGCCGAGATTCGCGACAACGTCGTCAACTACGTGACCGTTGTGCGGTTCGAGCCTCCGCGGGATCGGACACTCCGCTCGGAAATGACGACAACCGTCCGCATCGCGCTCGAGATGCGCGCGCATGCGCTCACTGTCCCCATTCGCGCCGTGCGCTGGCAGGACAAACGCGCCTTCGTGCTCACGCCAAACGGCGAACGGCGATGGGTCAGCACGGGGATGAAGGACGACACATACATCGAAATCACAAACGGACTTCGCGAGGGAGACGAAGTGCTCATCGGCGACCCGACACCACCAGGAGAGCAGAAGTCATGATCGAGCTGCGGAATATCCGCCGGACCTACGTGCGTCCCACGGGCGAAAAGGTGAACGCGTTGTCCGGGTTGTCGCTCCGCATCGAGCGCGGCGAATTCGTCGCCATCGTCGGCACATCAGGATCAGGCAAGTCAACGCTGCTCAACATGCTTGGCCTCCTCGATCAGCCCGACGAAGGGCAATACCTCTTCGACGGCGAGGACGTCGCGCACCTTGGCGCCGTCGATCAGGCGCGATTCAGGAACAAGAAAATTGGCTTCGTCTTTCAGGCGTTTCACCTGATGCCACGAACGAGCGCCCTCGAGAATGTCGAGTTGCCGCTGATCTATTCCGATCGCGCCTCGATCAAGGACCTTGGGCGAAGGGCGCTCGAGTCCGTCGGACTCGCCGATCGCATGCAGCACACGCCATCCGAGTTGTCCGGCGGACAGCAACAGCGCGTCGCGATTGCGCGTGCACTCGTGAACGAACCCGATCTGCTCCTGGCCGACGAACCAACTGGTAATCTCGACGCGCAATCCGCGACGGAGATCATCGGCATTTGCAAGACGCTCAACGAGTCGGGACGCACGATCGTCCTCGTCACGCACGATCCTGCGATGGCCGCGCACGCGCAACGCATCATTCGCATGGAGGCTTCCCGATGAAGACGAGCTACCTGTTCCGGCAAAGCGCCCGCTCCATGACGCGCTACAAACTCCGCACCGCGTTCATGATGCTTGGCAGCCTCGTCGGCGTGGCAGCGCTCACGTTCGCGGTGTCGCTGGGGCAGGGCGTACAGGGCAAAGTTGTGAGAACCGTCAAGCAGATCATGGGCGATGGCGCGATCGTCATCGTGGGCGGCGGAAGTCGCATGATGGGCAGTCCACGCGCCGGCGCATCGCGCCTGACCATCGACGACATAAGCGCCGTCGTGAAGGAAGTGCCGGGCATCGCCGAGTGGGATCCGCAGGCGGAGCTACCCGGCAGCGGAGCGAAACGCGGCGACGCCTCGTCAACCTCACGCGTGCTTGGCGAATCCGAACGCTGGTCGCACGTCTGGGGACGCGGTGTGTCGCGCGGCGAATCGTTCGACGCCGCGGCGGTCGCAGGCAGCGCGCGCGTCGCCATCATTGGCGAAACGGTCGCGCGCACGCTGTTCGGCAACGAGGATCCTGTCGGCGCCGAAATTCAGATTGGCGCCGTGCCCTTTCGCGTCATCGGCATATTGGAAAAGTTCGGCAATGACATGCACGGCATGGATCGCGACAACGAAATTGTCGTTCCCGTGTCGACGCTCATGCGGCGCCTTACCAACACCGATGCAATTGGTGCGGCAAAGCTGCTGCTCACGAATCCGGCAGCCGGCGAGCAAGTTGCAAATGAGGTCAAGGATGCGCTTCGGCGACGACACGCCCTCAATCGCGACCAGCCCGACGACTTCATGCTCATCTCTGCCATCGAGGCGCAAAAGATGGTCTCGATGATCCGCCGCGTGATGCTGCTCTATGTGCCACTCGTCGCCGGCGTGGTGTTGATTGTCGGCGGAATCGTTGCGGCTGCCCTCATGCTCGTGTCCGTGAATGAACGCGTCGGTGAAATCGGGTTGCGCCGCGCGGTCGGCGCGCTGCCGTCGGATATCCGTTGGCAGTTCGTCCTCGAGACAGCGGCGACGATCGTCGCGGGCGGCGTTGGAGGCATCGTCATCGCGTACCTCGCTGTCTTGATCGTCGAGCTGCACTTGCACCTTGGCGCCGGCCTCTCGTGGACAGCGGTGATCGTGAGTCTCGCGGCGTCGGCGATTACGGGACTGGTTGCGGGGGTCTTTCCCGCTCGCCGCGCGGCGCAACTGCGTCCTGCCGATGCGCTGCGATGAGGCTCCGTCGCTCCGTCGCGCTGTCGTTGCGAGCCCTCTTCGCGCACAAGGTACGCGCGAGCCTCGCGCTAGCGAGTGTGAGCGCCGGAGTTGCCGCAATGGTCCTCACAAGCGCAATCGGCGCGGGAGCGGAGCGCGACATCACGCAAAAGATCGAAAGCATGGGCGTCAACCTGCTCGTCGTGCGGCCCGTGCAGGTAGCGCGATCGGCGGCAAGGAAGGAGCAGAAAGGTGTCGTCACGACACTCCGTTTGGCCGACTATGAGGCGGTTGCCGACTTGCCGGCCGTCGAACGTGCGGCGCCCGGAATTGAAACGTCCGTGAAGGTCAAGGCCGGTACCTCCGCAATGGCGACTCGGCTGCTCGGCACCACGAAGGACTACCCGCTCGTGCGCCACTACGTGATCAAGCGTGGTCGCTTCTTCGACGACGCCGACGATCGCGACGCGCGTCGCGTCGTGGTACTCGGTGCTCGCGTGGCCGAGACGTTGTTTGAGGATGATCCGGTCGGTCGGCAGATTCTGATTCGTCGCGTGCCGTTCGACGTCATCGGCGTATTGGCGCCGAAAGGTGCGCTCGCCGACGGCGACGAGGACAATCAAGTACTCGTGCCTATTCGCACTGCATTACGTCGCGTGTTCAACTCAACGTGGCTGAGCACTGTGTTCGTGAGTGTGCGAGGAAACGGTCCCCACAGCATTTCGGATGCGGAGCGCCAGATCAGCGCGGTGTTGCGCGAGCGCCACCGCGCGAAGAGCAATGGACCGCCCGACTTCGAGGTGCAGAACGCCGCGCGATTCTTTACCATGCAACGGCAGACCGCAGACTCGCTCGGCACCATGACCGCGGGGCTCGGTGCTGCTGCGCTGTTAGTTGGTGGCACGGGCATCATGGCGCTCATGCTGCTATCTGTGAAGGAGCGCACGAGCGAGATCGGATTGCGAATCGCAGTCGGTGCGACCTCGCGAAACATCCTCACGCAGTTTCTCCTGGAGTCGACGATCTTGGCATTGAGCGGTTGGGCAGGGGGCATCCTCGTTGGCGCAGCAGGCGTGGCGATCATCGCAGCGAGCACCGCGTGGCCGGTGGCCGCTCCCGTGCCCGCGATCGCCGCGTCGCTGGCGATGGCCGTGATCATCGGCGTTGGCTTCGGCGCCATTCCGGCTCGCAAGGCCGCGATGATTCCGCCCATGCAAGCATTGCTGACGCGGTAATGACTGCCACACGAGTCCTGATCATCGACGACGACGAGCGCCTCACCGCAGTGCTCGGCGAGTATCTCACGGGGTTCGGGTTTACAGTGAGCGCCGCGTCGCATCCGGATGCCGGCTTGCGCGCGATACGCGCGGACCCGCCGGATCTCCTCATTCTCGACGTCATGCTTCCCGGAATGGACGGACTCGCCGTCTGCCGGAAAGTCCGCGAGACCAGTCGTCTGCCCATCATCATGCTGACCGCACGCGGCGACGTGACCGACCGCATCGTCGGGCTGGAGCTCGGTGCAGACGACTACCTGCCAAAGCCGTTCGAACCCCGCGAGTTGGTCGCGCGCATGCAAGCTGTTCTAAGGCGAGGGACGGAAGATGTCGCCGACGTCGTGCGCGCCGGTTCAGTTGAAGTGAACTGGACGACGAGATCTGCGACGCGCGGAGGCGAGGTGCTCGACCTTACGACCGCGGAGCTCGAACTGCTTGGCTTTCTCGTGCGCCATCGCGGGCGTGTGCTGAGCCGAGAGCGCATCATGGAGGGCACGCATGGAATCAACTGGGAAGCCTACGATCGCTCCATCGACGTCCTCGTAAGCCGCCTCCGCCAAAAACTCGGCGACGACTCGAAGCGTCCCACGCTCATTCGCACGGTTCGCGGTGTCGGGTACAGCTTCATTGGTGGCCCGAGTGACTGATCGCCTGCGTCAGCTGCACGGATCGGTGTTCGTGAGGCTCGTGGCCATCATGGTGGGCATGGCCGTGTGCCTGATGGTCCTCGTAAGCGCGCTGTGGCTGTATCTCGCGCCAAGTGCGCACGACACCATCGATCGCGATCGCTTTCACATTGGCATCCTCGTGCTGCTGCTGGTGGTGATCGTCGCGGTGTCCTTCATCGTCCATGGCTTCCTGAGAAAGCTGCTGTCGCCGTTGCGTGTCCTCAGCGATGGCGTTG
>JBDTMO010000484.1:0-4642 GCA_039934235.1 bacterium
TACCTGAATCGCGAGCTCAGTTGGCTCGCGTTCGATGCGCGCGTGCTGCACGAGGCGGCAGATCCGCGCGTTCCGTTGTTGGAGCGCCTCAAGTTTCTCGCGATCTTCAGCAGCAATCTCGACGAGTTCTTCATGGTGCGTGTTGCGGGGCTGCGACGTCAGGTGGAGTCGGGTACCGTGCACACGACTCCTGATGGTCTGACGGCAGCAGAGCAGCTTGCCGCCATTCGTGAGCGTGTCGGGCTGCTGCTTGGGGAACAGCGTCGCTGCTTTGCGGAGTTGCTGAAGGAGCTTGCCCCGCATCATGTGCGCATCGTGGGGATGTCAGAGCTTACAGCTGCCGAGCGGCGCGCGATCGACGAGCAATTCGAGTCGCAGATCTTTCCGGTGCTGACGCCATTGGCTGTCGATCCTGGGCATCCATTTCCGAACGTCTCGAATCTGTCGCTGTCGCTCGCCGTCGAAGTGCGGCACCCCGAGCATGGCACGGTGCATTTTGCGCGGGTCAAGGTTCCGAAGCGATTGACGCGATGGCAACTGGTGCCCGGTCGAGCGCACGAGTACGTGCCGCTCGAACATGTGATCGGCGAAAATCTCGAGGCGCTGTTTCCAGGAATGGAGGTTCTTGGATGTTACGCCTTTCGAGTGACGCGCTACTCGGATCTCGAATTCACCAATCTCGAAGATCCAGAGGATCTCCTCGCGACGATTGAAGAACAGGTGTTCGAACGCCGATTTGGTGAAGTCATTCGTCTGGAAGTTCAGGACGACATGCCTGTGCACCTGCGCACGCTGCTGCTCGAGGAGTTGCGCGACGCGGATTTTCCGGCGAAGACGTCGCTCAGTGAAGCGGACATCGAGGAGTCAGGTATGCTGCTCGATCTCGCTGATCTCATCGAGCTCAGTGAGATAGAGATTCCCGAGTTGCGCGATCCTCCGCTGATCGCGAGTGTGCCGGTGGAACTGCGCGATCCGGATCGCTCGATCTTCGACGTGATTCGCGAGCGCGACCTGCTCGTGCATCATCCCTTCGATTCATTTCCTGCCACCGTCGAACGCTTTCTTCAGAGCGCTGCGATGGACGAGCACGTGCTTGCCATCAAGCTGACGCTCTATCGCACGTCGGGCGACACGGCGATTGTGCGCGCACTCACGGAGGCGGCGCACCGTGGAAAGCAGGTTGCGGTGCTGGTGGAGCTCAAGGCTCGGTTCGACGAAGCGAACAACATTACCTGGGCGCGTACGCTCGAGGATTACGGCGTGCACGTTGCGTACGGATCGGCGCTGCTGAAGACGCACACGAAGACTGCATTGATCGTGCGCCGGGAGCCGGACGGCATTCGACGGTACGTGCACATTGGCAGCGGCAATTACAACTCTCGCACGGCGCGTCTGTACACGGATGTGGGTCTCTTTACGTGCAGCCCATCAATCGGAGCGGACGTGAGCGATTTGTTCAACTCACTCACGGGAATCTCGCGGCAGCGACTCTATCGCAAGCTGCTCGTGGCGCCGGCGAACATGCACGATCGTTTCCTGGAGTTGATCGATCGGGAGACCGCGCACGCGCGGAATGGTGGGATGGGGCGCATCGTCGCGAAGATGAATTCACTCGTCGATGCGACGGTGATCGACGCGCTCTATCGCGCGTCGCAGGCCGGGGTAGAGATCGACCTGATCGTGCGAGGGATCTGCTGTCTGCGTCCCGGCATTCCCGGCGTGAGTGAACGCATTCGGGTGCGGAGTATCATTGGGCGCTTCCTCGAGCACTCACGCATATGGCACTTCGGCAATGCCGGTGCGGATGAGTTCTTCATCGGATCGGCCGACTGGATGCCGCGCAATTTTCAGCGTCGCGTCGAAGCGGTGGCCCCTGTGGAAGCGCCGAAGTTGCAGGAGCGGCTGCGGAGCCTTTTGCGGACCTGTCTCGAAGACAACCGTCAGGCGTGGGAGCTCGACGCGACGGGGAGCTGGACCCAGCGCACGCCAGAAGGCGCGGAGTTCTCTACGCACGCGCGTCTCATTGCGCACTCGTGGGGCGAGGTGCCCGACGCGACGCCGCGCGTGTCAGCCGCGCAGCAGGTGCTTGGCGACGACTAGCGCGCGGAGTGGTCCCGCCGGACACCGCGCCTCAAGACCGACACGTCACTCCTCGTCGCCTGACACGTCGTCAGAGGAGAGCACCGCACCGTTTGGCCCGACAATCTCCACAGGCACACCAGCAATCGCGGCGAGCAGCTGCGATTTACGATGCGCGCCCCAGAGCTCGAGACGAAGCGGACTCGCGCCGCGGGCGGGCACTGGTGTGATGCGAATGGCGCGCTGAAGCCAACGCACCTTGAGCGTCTCCACCGCGCCCACGTGTCCGCGATCGAAGCCGTCGGCCACACGGAGAATAGCCGAGAGTCGATCGACCGTCTCGCGGAGTGGTTTGTCCAGCATACCGAAGTTCCGATGCTTCCGCCGTGGCGGTGCGCCGCGATGATATCGCGCCACGTTGGCAATCACGATCTGTTCCGCCGGCGTGATTCCCAATAGCTCGGCATGCACGATGAGGTGGTAGGAATGCTTGTGGTGCCGATCGTAGTTGATGTGATAGCCGACATCGTGCAACAACGCAGCGTCGGCGAGTGTCGCGCGTTCTTGAGGCTTGCAGCCCAACCGCGTGCCGATCGCGTCGAACAACCGCAGGGCGAGCTGTTGCACCTGCACCGAGTGCGGCCTTTCGAAGTGGCACCGATCGGCAAATTCCACGACCGAGCGTTCGCGCGCTGCACCCGGATCTGCGATCACCGGCACCACTCGCGCGGCGTCGAGCAACAGCCCTTCACGGATACCGTACCGCGACACGGAGACTTCCTTTGCCTCGATGCGTGCGAGCACTTCGGCAGCCACGGCGATGCCGGCGACGATAATGTCGGCGCGTTCGGGATTGAGACCGGGCACCGCGCGCCGCTCGTCGGTCGGCATCGCGGCCAGCGCGTCCAGAATGTGCTCGACATCGATGCGAGGTACTGCCGTGGCGTGCACGTTCCGCGCAGTGACGATGCCGCGGCGCGACAGGTAGATGCCCGCAAGATTTGTAAACGTTCCACCCGAGCCGATGAGCTGCGCTCCGCGCCAATCACCGCGCGGAAGCACGTCCTTGAGCGCGCGACGGACATCCGATCGCAGCCGTGCCAGTGTCTTGTGCGTTGCCCCGTGTGCGAGATAGCGCTCGGTTGAGCGCAACGCGCCGAAGGGCAGCGAGACCAGGTTATCGAGCACGCCGTCCGCCGCGAGCGCGAGCTCGAGCGACCCACCGCCAATGTCCATCACGACCGTGCGTCCCTTGCCAAGATCGAAATGCGCGAGCGCACTGAGATAGGAAAGGCGTGCTTCGTCGGAGCCATCGATGACACGCAGCTTGATGTTCGCTTCCTGACGAACGCGTGCGATGAACTGATCGGCGTTCGCGGCATCGCGCACGGCGCTCGTCGCGACCGCATCAATGCGCTCTGCGCCGAGCTGTCGTGCCAGGGTCGCCATACGGCCAATCGCTTCGGCGGCAGCCTGCATGGCGACGGTGCCGAGCACGCCTGTCTCGTCGAGGTCCGCGCCGAGGCGCGGCGCGGCCTTCATTTCGTCGACGACCGTGATCCCACCTTCTGCGGTGACGTCGGCGACGATCTGACGAACGGAATTGGAGCCTACATCGATTGCCGCGATGCGCCTTACCGCGCCCGTACCACGCGCGGGGCGTGGATGGAGAGCGAGCCGCGGTGGTGAGACGGAACTCATGCGCGAAATCTACTGCGTTGTCGTTCCGGGCGTCGCGGCGTGGCGATCCTTCGTCTTGTGCCCAGGAAGACGTCGCGCTACGACGTAAACGTTCCTGCCCGCGCGTCCTCGCTCCGCCCCGAATGCTTGATGTTCTTGCCCTCGGCGAGAAACACCGCGTCTTCGGAGATGTTCGTCGCGAGATCGGCGACGCGCTCGAGGTTGCGGCTCACGAGCAGATACTCGAGGGACGGATTGATCGTGCGCGCGTCGGCCATCATGTGCGTGAGCAGGATGCGAAACACGGATTCGTGCAGCGCGTCGACCTGATCGTCGCGCGCGCACACATCCCGTCCAAGCGCACCGTCGGCGCGGAGGAATGCGTCGATGGCATCGCTCAACATCGCGCGCGCTCGACGCGCCATGTCCTCGATCTCCGGATCGGGTGTGATGTTGGTGCGCTGCGAGATGAGCCGGAGCGCGGCCTGCGCGATGTTGACCGCGTGATCGCCGACGCGCTCGAGGTCGCTCGTGACCTTGATGGTGGTGACGATGAAGCGAAGGTCGCGTGCCATTGGCTGCTGCAGCGCGAGGAGCTCGAGCGCGGCGGCTTCAATCTCGAGCTCCATTGAATCGAGTTCGCGATCGGCGTCGATCACCGCTTCCGCCTTGCCGGCGTCCTGCGCGAGCAACGCGTCGACGGAGAGCTCCACGAGCGACTCCGCTTTCTCCGACATGGTGAGCAGTCGACGGTTGAGCGCCGTGAGCTGATCGTGGAAATGACGAAACGGGACGTCTGGGCTCATCCGAATCTCCCTGTGATATATGCTTCCGTGCGCTCCTCGGTGGGACTCGTGAACAGCCGCTGCGTGTCACCCATCTC
>JBDTMO010000485.1:0-4636 GCA_039934235.1 bacterium
GAAATGGGCGCCGTTGGTCGTTTCTCCCCTTTGGCGGCGGCTCGGCTACGCACCCAGTGGAACGACTCGCAGAGCAATCGGGTTGCGCGTCGATGCGGACCGAATCACAATGTCGAAGCGGGCGGTATCACGATGCTGAAAGTGGAGCCCACACCGAGCTCGCTGGACACGGTTACCTCGAAACCCAGCAGGCGAGCCAGTGAGCGGCTGATCGTGAGTCCGAGTCCGGTGCCTCCGAATTCTCGCGACGTCGAGTTATCGGCCTGAAGGAAGGCCTCGAAGATCGAGTGGAGGCGATCGGGATGAATGCCGACACCGGAGTCGATGACGTCGATGTGTGATGGACGTCCCGTGACCCCGTCGGCGCACACCGCGACCCGTACCTCCCGACCTGGGCTGAACTTCAGGGCATTCCCGACCAAATTGATGAGAATCTGCTTCAACCGGCCGCGATCGGTTTCGAGCAGGCAGCCGGCGGGCGGGCAATCTGACGTCAGCGTGATCTGACCCGCAACAGCCAGAGATTCCATCTCGGTGAGGGTTTCGCGCACGACATCTCCTACCTGCACCGGCGTGATCTCCAGCTCGACCCGCCCGGATTCCACCTTCGAAAGATCGAGGACCTGGTTGATCAGCGCCAGCAGGTGGGTGCCGTTCACCTGTATGCGCTTCACGTATCCGAGTTCCTTGAGGGAAAGACTCTGCGACCGATTGCGAAGGAGGATGTCGGAGAACCCGATCACCGAATTGAGTGGTGTTCGCAGCTCGTGGCTCATGTTCGCGAGGAACTCGCTCTTGGCGAGATTGGCGGCGTCCGCCAGCTCACGAGCACGACGATGCGCTTCCTTCTCGACGGTCAACTCCGCAGTGCGTTCCGCAACGCGAGTCTCCAGCAGGGCCTCCGATTCCACTTGGGCGGTGACGTCCTGGATCGTGCCAACGATGCGTATCGGCCGACCATGGTCGTCCCTCACCACGTGCCCGCAGGAGTGGAAAACGCCAGGCTGTCCGCTCGGGATCTGGTAGCGACCCCGCATCGACATGGGCGTCCCGGTCTCGATGCCGTCCTGAACCGCTTGTGAGATATGCGCCCAATCGTCGGGATGCACGCGACTCAAGAACCCGTGGCGCGAGAAGTCCTCGTGACCGGGCTCGTATCCCAGCTGCCGCGACGTCTCGTCGGTCCATCCGAACGCGCCGGTCGCGAGGTCTTGCCACCAGGATCCCACGCGCGCGTCCTGCTGCGCCTGTGCGAGCATGGCTTCGCTCTCGACGAGCTTTTCATGCGCGCGCCGCAGAGGTCCGATGTCCCGTGCCACCACCGACAGATGCGTGATGGCGCCATCGAGCCCGCGCAGCGGAAACATGTTGAGTGTCACCTGCACGATACTGCCGTCCTTCCGGCGACGCTCACCTTCCATCTCGCCGATGGGCTGGCCGCGGCGCATGATGGCGAGGATTGTATCGATCTGGTTCGTTCCAAAGGGGTGCAGCAACGACGCAGGTTGCCCAATGATATCCGCCTTCGAATATCCGAACATCCGCTCTGCCGCGGGATTCCAGTTCGTGACGCGCCCTTCGAGGTCGGAGCTCATCATTGCTTCGCTCGACGAGTTGACGATCGCCGCAAATCGCTGCGACACAAGTTGCTGTTGGCGTCGAGCGGTGATGTCGGTGGCAATGACAAGCACTTGCGACGCGATACCATCGCCGTCGATGATCGGACGCTTGACGGATTGGAACCATCGCTCGTGGCCGCCGACATCCGTGAAGCAGTCCTCCGGAAGGAACACCTCCTGCAGCGTGTCCATCGCCTGCCGGTCGCTCGCGAGCCATTCGGCCAAGCGCGCCGGCGAGGCTCCCGTGACCCCTTCGGTGGAACCAATCATTTGCTCGGGCCTGAGGCCGTGGGCCTCGGCAAAGCTGCGGTTCGCGACTGTGAAGCGTCCGTCGCGATCCTTGGCGAACACGAAGTTCGGGATCGCGTCGAGCACGGCACGCAGAACACTGTTCGCCACGACCAGCGCCTTGGCGGCGCCCTGCGCGTCGCGAAGGAACGCCACTTCCGTCGTGACCGCGGTATCCTGCGCGATGAGTGGCTCGACAGGATACGGCTCGTCGAGCACATCGCGAACCTTGCGCGCCAGTGCAGCTGGCGTGAACGGCTTCTCGATGAAGGGAATGTCATCCACGAGCAGGACCTTGCGAACCGCATCGTTCGCGTAGCCGGACATGTACAAGACACGCAGTGACGGACGAAGCGCGCGCAATCGCTCCGCCAGCGGCGGGCCATTCGAGTTCGGCATGATGACGTCGCTCAGCATCAAGTCGATGTCGCCCGTGAAGTTTGCCGCCACGCGCGCCGCCGCTTCGGGATCCTTGGCTTCCAGGACGCGGTATCCAAGGCGCTCCAGCGTGAGACACGTCAGCAATCGCACACCGTCGTCGTCCTCGACGAGGAGAATCGTCCTTCCGGATCGCCCGCCGTCGTCGCGTTCCACGGCGTGCGAAAGCGGTGTCCTTCGCGTGTCTGCCGTGGAGCTGCGCGGGAAGTAGATATTGAACGTCGTCCCCTGACCCGGTGCGCTGCGCACGGAAACTTCACCGCCACTCTGTTTGACGATGCCGTACACTGTCGCCAAGCCGAGCCCCGTACCCTTACCGACCTCTTTGGTCGTGTAGAACGGTTCGAAGATGTGGCGCTGGATCTCTTCGCTCATACCCATGCCGCTATCGCTTACGGAGAGGAGCACGTAGTTGCCGGGCGACATCGGGCGTTCACGATTCGGGTCGTCCGCGCTGACTACGATATTCGACGTCTCGATCCGTAGCGTGCCGCCACCGGGCATCGCGTCGGCCGCGTTGGCGACCAGGTTCACGAGAACCTGCTCGATCTGAGTCGGATCTATCATGACGAGTGCGTCTTCCGTCCCGAGCGCGATCGTCAGCTGCACGCTCTCGATGGCAAGTAGGCGCAGCATGGGCCCCATGCCACCAATCAGCTCGTCGACGTCGAGAATCGCCGGCTGAAGAATCTGCTTTCGGCTGAAGGCCAGAAGCTGCCGTGTGAGTCCGGCGGCTCGCGTTCCCGCCTTCTTGATTTCCCCGATGTCGACCCGGGCCGGATGGTCCGCCGCCAGCCCCATCAACACCAGTTCACAGAACCCAAGGATGACCGTGAGCACGTTGTTGAAGTCGTGCGCGACGCCTCCGGCAAACTGACCGAGCGCTTCCAGTTTCTGCGACTGGCGGAGCTGTTCCCCCAGCAACTTGCGTTCGTCGATATCCATCGCGATGCCGAGCAGCCGGGTGCGGTTGCCGTCGGCGTCGTGGACGGCGTATGCGCGGACCTGGATCCAGTGTGCGGTGCCGTCCGGCCAGATCGAGCGGAACTCGATGGCGAAATTGCGTTCGCCCATCGCCGCACGGTTCAGCGCGGCCTCGGTCGCCTCGCGATCGCCGGGGTGGATCAGCTGGAAGAAGGCGTCGAGGCGTGTGGGAGCGTCTTGCGGCGTGACGCCGAAGAGCGGAGCCATGGTGGCAGACCAGTTCAACGTGCCCATTTCCAGGTCGACTTCCCATACGCCCATGCGCGCCGACGCCATAGCGAACATCGTGCGCTCCTCGTTCTCGCGGAGCTCGCGCTCGGCGCGTCGGCGGACCCGACGCAGCTCGGCGTCATGCAGGGCGCGGTACACCGCGGGCGCCAGTCGATCCAGCCGACCCTTCAGCAGGTAATCGGTCGCGCCGAATTTCAGGCACTTCACCGCTTCTTCCTCGCCGAGCGTGCCCGAAATGAGAATCACGGGCACATCGGGTTGCACCTCCTGCACATGCTGAAGCGCCGCGATGCCATCATAGCCCGGAAGATTGTAGTCCGAGAGGATGAGGTCAAAGCCATCATGCGCCAGTGCGGCTTCGAATCCCGCTCGCGAGTCTATCAGGACGATCTCGCATGGAACGCCCTCCGCTTCGAGCTTGTGACGAATAATCTCGGCATCGCGTGGGTGGTCCTCCAGGTGCAGGATGCGCAGGAGCGGTGTCACGTTGTCTGGCCGCGTGCCGGAACGTGCTCCGCCTCGACGTCCCTCTGGTCGATCTGTCCTGGAACCTCGTTCATGACGGCCCAGAAAGCGCCCACCTGCTTGACGGCATCGAAAAAGTCCTGGAATTTCACCGGCTTCACGACGTAGGCGTTCACCCCGAGCTCGTAGCTGCGGACGAGATCCTTCTCCTGGCGGGATGACGTCATCATGACCACGGGGATCATGCGCAAGTCGTCGTCACCCTTTATCTGCCGCAGCACCTCGAGCCCGTCCACCTTCGGTAGCTTGAGGTCAAGGAGCAACAGCGCAGGTTGCGCGTCCGCGCGCGATGCAAAGACGCCGCGGCGGTACAGGTAGTCCAGGGCTTCGGCGCCATCGCGCACGTGCACGATGCCGTTCGCGAGATTATTTGTCTCGAAGACGGTGATGATGAGCTCCGCGTCGCGAAGACTGTCCTCCACGAGGAGGATCCGATGCAACCGCTTCATGAGACGCTCGCGTGAGCGGTGGGATTCATGTCCGGGGAGCCAGGGCCAGCGTAAAGAAGAAGGTGGCGCTTTAGGTTATGCAAAACGGCTTAGCCATGGTGA
>JBDTMO010000486.1:0-4632 GCA_039934235.1 bacterium
AACACAGCGCGATCCTCCAGTGCATCGCAGGCCGTCCTGTGAGCGAAGTTCGACGCCTGGTGCTGACCGCGTCTGGAGGTCCGTTCCGAGAGTGGTCGCCGGAGCGGATCGCCGCGGCCACGCTCGACGATGCGCTGCAGCATCCTACGTGGCGGATGGGGCGCAAGATCACCGTGGACAGTGCGACCCTCGCGAACAAGGCGCTGGAGGTCATCGAGGCGCATTTTCTCTTCGGGGTCCCGTACGATCGGATCGATGTTGTCGTGCATCCACAGAGTGTCGTGCATTCCTTCGTTGAGTTCGTTGACGGGAGCGTGCTGGCGCAACTCGGCGCGCCGAGTATGGAGCTACCAATACTTTACGCCCTGACGTATCCGGATCGAGTGTGTGACAGCGGGGTACCTGTCTTCGACCCCGTGGCGCTCTCTCCCCTGCAATTCGAGCCGGTTCGGCGCGCGGACTTCCCCGCTTTGGATCTTGGGATTTCCGCTGGTCGTACTGGTGGCTCAGCCCCCGCGATCTTTAACGCGGCGAATGAACAGGCCGTGGCACTTTTTCTTCAAGGCGCGATTCGTTTTAGTGACATTGCACGCGCCATCGATAGCGCACTCGCCCGCCTGGGCACCGCGCCTGGCGGGTCGCTGGACGCCATTCTCATTGCCGACGCTGATGCGCGTCGGCACGTGCAGGAGTTGTTTCCATGCTAGCCTATATCGCGCCGATCATCGTCTTCGGCTTGGTGATCTTCGTCCACGAGCTTGGCCACTTCATCGCGGCCAAGCTCTGCGGCGTGTACGCACCACGTTTCTCCATCGGCTTCGGGCCCGCCTTGTTGCGAAAACGCCATGGCGAGACCGAGTACGTTCTCGCGGTGCTGCCTCTCGGTGGTTACGTGCGCATGGCCTCGCGGCACGATGCTGAGACAGCGTTCCTCGAAGGAGGAAACGAGGAGACCGGCGCGCTCAAGCCCGATGACCCGGGGTACGATCCAGAGGCGATGATCCCGTTCGGCCCGAAGCCAGTCCCGGAGACACGGTGGTTCGAGTCGAAGACTCTTGCCGCGCGACTTTTCATCATGGTGGCCGGCGTTACGATGAACATCCTGTTGGCATTCATCGTCCTGACCGGGCTGGGGATGAAGTACGGAGAGGTCGTGGTCGGCACGCGGGTGGTAGGTGCCGTGCATGCTCCGACGAACGCTCCTGCGCTCGCTGCACTCCAGCCGGGCGACACCATCCAGGCGGTGAACGGTGTCGCCGTCCGCAACTGGAATGATGTGCGCGAACGCATTGACAAGGTTGCGCCGGGAACCTTGATGATCACGACGCACCGGGGTGCTGTCTCGGTGCCTGTAGGCGGTAAGGATGATCCCACGGCAAGCGATGTCGGCGCCGCAATCGACTTTTACATGCCCGCCATACTTGGCGACGTGTTGCCCGGCAGCGCTGGTGCTCGTGGCGGCCTGCGGTCCGGAGATTCGATCGTAACGATCGATCACTATCCGGTGCACAGTTGGGCGGAACTGCAGCAACGCGTTATGCCGTCGGCGGGGAAGGAGATTCCGTTCGAGATTCGGCGTGCAGGCCAACTGCGCACGTTCACTGTCACGCCGGAGGCCACACCGCAAAAGGATCCCGTGACGAAGGTCATGGGCTCGGTGGGCAAGATTGGTGCGGCGCCGGCTGACTTCACCAGCCGCCAACCTCTCGCGTTTGGAGACGCCGTTCGCGAGGGTGCGCTGCAGACCTGGTACAACGGGACGAAGATCGTCGTCATCGTCAAGGGCCTGATCACGCGCGAAGTTTCCGTGCGCCAACTGGGTGGCCCGATCGCGATTACGCGAGCCTCAGTGGCGGCTGCGCAAAGCGGCATGGAGACGCTGCTCTATCTCATCGCGCTGCTGAGTGTAAACGTCGCCGTGCTGAACTTGCTCCCCATCCCGATACTCGATGGTGGGCAAATCCTCATCAACGTGGCAGAATCGGTGAAGGGAACCCCGTTCAGTTCGCGAACGCGGGAGTACATCCTTCGATTCGGGCTTGTGGCGATCCTTTTGATATTTGCCATGTCGACGTTCAATGATGTGAAGCTTCTCGTGGTAAAGATGTTTGGATAGGATGAGGCCTGCGGCGCCGGATTACGCCCGGCCAATTGCGGATGGTGTGCCGGTCTGCCCTTTACACTGGGCTCTACCTGAGCTAAGTTCCACGGCTCAACCATTTTGCCTCGCTTAGGGACAGTCCAGGAACATGGCTTTCGATAACGCTCCGACGCTCGAGAAGTACAAGACGCACGAGACCGACACCGGCTCAGCTCGCGTCCAAGTCGCGCTCCTCTCGGAGCGGATCAATTATCTCACCGAGCACTTTCGGGCGCACAAGAAGGACCATCACGGCCGCCGCGGGCTGCTGAAGATGGTCGGTACCCGTCGCCGCCTCCTCAACTACATGAAGCGGACCGACATCGACGGCTATCGCAAGATCGTCCAGGAACTCGGACTGCGGTACTAAGCTGGACCCATTTGGACACGCGCGGGCGCATCTATGCGGCCCGCGCGTTTTGCATTTCACGAAGCGCGCGCCGGCAATACGGCCGGCCGCAATGAAGAGACAACAGGACAAAACATGCAACGCATTGAAAAGACGTTCGCGGGACGCAAGCTGGTCATCGAGACCGGCCGCATGGCCAAGCAGGCCGCTGGCTCATGCCTCGTCACCTACGGTGACACGATGGTCCTTGCGACCGTCACGGTGAGCGACAACAAGAGTCCGCTCCCATTCTTCCCGCTCACTGTCGAATACAAGGAAAAGACCTACGCGGCCGGCAAGATCCCCGGTGGCTTCATCAAGCGCGAAGGCCGCCCCACCGATGGCGAGATCCTGAGCTGCCGCATCATCGATCGCTCCATCCGCCCGCTCTTCCCGGAAGGCTTCCAGAACGAAGTGCAAGTGTTCTGCTATGTCATTTCCGCTGATCAGGAGAACAAGGCTGACGTCCTCGCACTCGTGGCAACCTCCTACGCGCTCAACGCGAGCCGCACTCCGTTCGCCGAACCCCTTGCCGGCGTCCGCGTCGGTCGCGTGCAGGGCAACTGGGTACTGAACCCGACGTTCCAGCAGCTCGAGTACAGCGACATGGAGCTCGTCGTCGCGGGCACGCAGGAATCCATCATGATGGTCGAGGGCGGCGCCCTCGAGGTGAGCGAAGATGATGTGGTCGAAGCGATCACCGTCGCACACGCCGGCATCAAGGAGCTCATCGGTTACCAGAAGGAATTGATCGCGGCGTCACCAGCAGTCGAAAAGCTCGCCTGGGAAAAGTCGGGCCAGACAGAAGGACTCGTCGACAAAGTGCGAGCGCTGGCGGATGTGCGCATCAGCGAAGCCCTGAATCAGAAGGACAAGCAGACGCGCGTTCAGGCAGTGGAAAAGGTGAAGCACGAGATCGCCGATGCGATGGGCGTCGAGCTTCCGGAAAATGCCAAGGAGATCAAGGGTATTCTGGGCGACCTCGAATACAACGCCCTGCGCGCGCAGGTGCTCTCCACGAAGAAGCGTGTCGATGGACGCGCGACAAACGAAGTGCGCCCCATCTCGGTCGACTCCGGCCTGCTGCCGCGTGCGCACGGTTCCGCCCTCTTCACGCGTGGCCAGACACAGGCGCTCGTCGCAGTCACGCTCGGCACCGCGAACGACGTCCAGCGCCTCGACACCATCGACAGCCCGACCGAAACGACCAAGTCGTTCATGCTGCACTACAACTTCCCGCCGTTCTCCACAGGCGAAGTGCGGCCGATGCGCGGTACGTCGCGTCGTGAGATTGGCCATGGCAACCTGGCCGAGCGTGCATTGCAAGGCGTGCTGCCGGACTTTGCCGACTTCCCGTACACGCTGCGCATCGTTTCCGAAATTCTCGAGTCCAACGGCTCGAGCTCGATGGCGTCGGTTTGCGGCGGCTCCCTCGCGATGATGGACGCGGGCGTTCCGATTCGCGGTGCGGTGGCCGGCGTTGCAATGGGCCTGATCAAGGAAGGCAAGAAATACGCGATCCTCACCGACATTCTCGGCACCGAGGATCACCTGGGCGACATGGACTTCAAGGTCGCCGGTACGGCGAACGGCATCACGTCCATCCAGATGGACATCAAGATCGAAGGGCTAGACCTGCAGATCATGAAGGAAGCGCTGGCACAGGCCAAGGAAGGCCGCCTGCACATCCTCGACGAAATGAACAAGGCGCTTGCAGCGCCGCGTGAGGAGCTGAGCGCCTATGCGCCGCGTATCGTCACGCTGATGATCAACCCTGAGAAGATCGGTGATCTCATCGGGCCGAAGGGCAAGACGATCCGCGGCATCCAGGACGAAACAGGCGCGGAGCTCACTGTCGATGACACGGGTCTCGTCACCATCGCTGCCGTCGGCGGCGAGGCGATGCAGCGCGCCCGTCAAATGGTGCAGGCCATCACTGCCGAGCCGGAAATTGGCGCCACGTACGAAGGCACGGTCAAGACGACGACTGCCTTCGGGGCGTTCGTCGAGATCATGCCCGGCACGGAGGGTTTGGTGCACATCTCCGAGCTGAAGCACGGCCGCACGGACAAGACGGAAGACGTCGTCAACAAGGGCGATCGCG
>JBDTMO010000487.1:0-4621 GCA_039934235.1 bacterium
ATCAGCCGCGCGGTGTTGAGCCCGAGCTCAGCGCTGCCGACCAGGTCAAGCTCGACGAAGATGCGCTCGATGGCCCACGGAGCGCAGGGATTGCCAGCGCGCTGACGGCGCCGAGCAGCGGGATTTTTCAGGGTCAGTCTGCGTTGATCAATCTCGGTGGCGCTTCTGCGGCCGCGATGATCGTGCGCCCTAATGTCGCGCAGCACATCGGCTTCTCGTCGGGCCGCGGCTTTGGCGGTGGCGGCGGCTATCCCGGGTCACTGATGGGCGTCTTCGCCGTACTGCGTCAGGAGTTGCTCGACGCGCAGCGCTATCGCGACCTCAAGGCCGCCTACGCGAAGAATGCGAAGAGCATGCAACGCGTCGAGTTCGATCCGTCGCTCGAGTCGTTGCTCCCCGCGCTTGCCGGGCAACAGCCGGTCGTGATGATTGCGAACTCGCAGCGCGAGATCGAACGCGCGCTCGACCTTGCCAAGGAGTTCGGCCTGAAGGTGATCATCGCCGGCGGCTCCGAGGCGCATCTGCTCGCTGGACGCCTGAAGGCGGAGAACGTGCCAGTGCTGCTGTCGATCAATTTTCCGCGGCGCACAGCCGCACCGTTGCCGGACGCCGAGCCGGAACCTCTAAGATTGTTGCGCGAGCGAGTCGAGGCACCGAAGAGTGCGGCGCGTCTTGCCGCGGCGGGCGTGAAGTTCGCCTTTCAGTCGGGCGGTCTTACGACATGGAGCGAGTTCGACGCGAATATCCAGCGCGCGGTCGAGGGCGGTCTCAGCTCCGAGCAAGCAATCAAGGCGCTGACGTGGCAGCCTGCTGAGCTCTTCGGCGTGAGCGATCGGCTTGGCTCACTCGAAGTTGGAAAGATCGCGAACCTGACGATTACGAAGGGCGACCTGACGGACAAGGCCGCGCGCATCAATCAATTGTTCGTCGACGGCCGTCCGATTGCGCTGCACCCGGCAACACCGGCGGCAGGCGCGGGCGGGTTTGGTGGACGCGGTGGTGGTGCGCCTGCTGCCGCACCGCCGCCTGATGTCTCCGGCACGTACACGGTTACCGTGTCCGATGAAGGCGTCGATGGTGCAGTGACCTTTACACTGCGGCAAGATGGCAATCGCCTTGTCGGTGCGCTTCAGGGCGCGTGGGGCGCTGCGACGGTGAACGACGGAGCCGTGTATGCAGACGGTCAGTTCCGCTTCCGCGCGTCGGTCGCGCTGCGTGAAGGTACCGAAGAGGCGTTGTTCAGTGGACGGCTCGTTGGCGATGCAATTGTCGGAAGCCTCGAAATCGTCGGCCACGATGCGGGCCGGTTTGCCGGCGCGCGCGCAGCAAGCGGCGCCCAGGGGTCAACAATCAACCGGGAGTCGCCGCAATGAACTCCCTTTTCAACACACCATCATTCGAGGCGTCCTCGATGCAACGCATGCTGTTCAAGGGCGTTGCGGCCATCGCGCTTTTCGCGCCCGCGCTGCACGCGCAGGCAGCGAAACCGGCGGCGGCTGCGCCGATCCTCATCAAGAACGCCACCGTGATGACGGTGACGCGCGGTACGCTGGCCAACACCGACGTGCTGCTCTCAGGCGGCAAGATCGCACAAGTCGGCAAGAACATCGCGACGCCAACTGGCGCGACGGTCATCGACGCAACGGGCAAGTACGTCATGCCCGGCATCATTGATCCGCATTCGCACATGGCGCTCGACGCGGTGAACGAGGGCTCGCTGTCGGTCACGAGCATGGCGCGGATTCGCGACGTGATCAATCCGACGGCACCGCACATCTACCTCGCGCTCGCCGGTGGCGTCACGACGATCAACGCGCTGCATGGTTCCGCCAATACCATC
Organism: bacterium; assembly: GCA_039934235.1. GTDB lineage: Bacteria > Gemmatimonadota > Gemmatimonadetes > Gemmatimonadales > Gemmatimonadaceae > AG11. Next base: position 1,841 of record JBDTMO010000487.1, read on the forward strand.
GGCGGGCAGAACGCGGTGCTCAAGCTCAAGTGGGGACGCAGTGGCGAAGAGATGCTGTTTCCCGGCGCACCGCCGGGAATCAAGTTCGCCCTCGGCGAGAACGTCACGCGCAAGAACAACGGCGCCATCAACATTCCAGGCATCGCCACGCCACCGCGTCGCTATCCGAGCACGCGGATGGGACAGGAAGAAGTCCTGCGCGATGCGTTCATTCGCGCGCGCGACTACAAGGCAACGTGGGATGATTACCGCGCGAAGTCGGCGAAGGACAAGTCGCTCATTGCACCGCGTCGTGATCTCGAACTCGAACCGATTGCCGAAGTGTTAGCCGGCACGCGGCTCGTGCACGCGCACTCGTACCGCGGCGACGAGATGCTCATGCTGCTCAATCTCGCCGACGAATTCGGCTTCAAGGTGAAGACCCTCCAGCATGGACTCGAGGGGTACAAGATTGCCGACGAAATCGCGAAACACGGCGCTGGATTGTCGACGTTCGCCGACGAATGGTCGTACAAGATCGAAGCGTACGACGCGATTCCGTACAACGTCGCGATCCTCATGCGTCATGGCGTGCTCACGACCATCAATTCCGACGACGACGGGCGCGCGCGTCGCCTCAATATCGACGCGGCGAAGATGATTCGTTACGGCGGTCTCACCGAGGACGAAGCGCTGAGCATCATCACCATCAACGGCGCCAAGCAGCTCGGCATCGAGAAGCGCGTGGGCTCCATCGAAGTGGGCAAGGACGCGGACATCGCGATCTTCAATGCCAATCCGCTCAGCGTCTATGCGAGCGTCGAGCAGACGATCATCGACGGCGAAGTGTTCTTTGACAAGAAGAAGGATCTCGCGATGCGCGACGCCGAAGCCAAGGAGCGCGCTGAACTCGAGAAAGCCGATGCCAACACGGCACCCGCCCCACGCGGCGGCCGTCAGGGTGGAGCGCCCGGTGCGCCGCCCGTCACTCCGCCGGAGAACCGCTAATGCGACGCATGCACTTTCGTACTGCCGCCGTCGGCGTGCTCCTGACGCTCGCCGCGAGCACGCGCGCGACAGCACAACTCGGCTCATACAACCCGCAGGCCGGTCCGCAGGGAACGTTCGCGATCAAGAATGCGAAAATCTTTCCGGTGAGCGGCCCTGAAATCGCGAACGGCACTGTCGTCATTTCGGGTGGAAAAATCCAGGCCGTTGGCGCGAACGTCGCAATTCCGGCTGGCGCACAGGTGATTGACGGCACGGGGCTCTCGATCTATCCGGGCATGATGGACTCGGGCACATCGCTCGGCCTTTCGGAAATTCCGCAGGGTGCCGCGTCCACGGTGGACGTTGCCGAAGTGGGAAGCTTCAATCCGAATGCGCAGGCGATCTACGGCATCAACCCGCACAGCGCGCACGTCGGCGTTGCGCGCGTCGTCGGCATCACGAACGTGATTTCACGTCCGCAGGGCGGCATCATCTCCGGCCAGGCGGCGTTGATCAATCTGTCTGGTTATACGGTGCCTGAGATGTCGGTCGTCCCTCGCGCGGCCATGGTGATCGAACTGCCGAGTAGTGGCGGTCGCGGCGGACGTGGTGGAGGTGCAGCGGCGTTCCTTGCGGCGCAGGGTGGCGGCAATGCGCAAGCGGCAACGCTGCTTCGCACGCGCCAGCTCGATTCGCTGCGCCAGATGCTCCGCGATGCGGATGCGTACGGCAAGTCGCTCGATGCCTACGAGAAGGACAAGACGCTTCCCCGTCCAAAGCATGACGCGGTGTTGCAGTCGCTGGTTCCGGCTGTGCGCGGCCAGCAGCCGGTGATGTTCCCGGCAGATCGCGCGGCGGATATTCGCGCTGCGGTGGCATTTGCCGAGGAGATGAAGTTGAAGCCGATCATCGTGGGTGGGCGCGATGCGGTGGAGGTTGCTGCGTACCTCAAGCAACACGACGTGCCGGTGTTGTTCGATCACGTGCTCGACCTTCCGTCGCGCGAGGATGACGCGTACGACATCAACTACTCGGCGCCCGCGAAGCTTGCGGCGGCGGGCGTGAAGTTCGCGATTACGTCGGGCGATTGTTGTTCCGAGGTGCGCAACCTTCCGTCGATCGCCGGCATGGCGTCGGCGTTCGGATTGTCCAAGGCAGACGCGCTCAAGGCGGTGACGCTTGGACCAGCGCAAATCTTCGGCGTGGGCGACCGGCTGGGGTCACTCGATGTCGGGAAGATGGCGAACCTCGTGGTGACGGACGGCGATATGCTCGAGGCCAAGACGAATACGCGCTATCTGTTCATCGATGGTCGTCTTGTGCCGCTCGATACGAAGCACACGCAGTTGTACGACCTGTTCAAGGGTCGGGTGTTGCAGCCGTAAGTCTTGGTGAGTTGTAAAATTAGGTGGAAGGCGTCCCGTCCGTGCGATGCATGGGCGGGACGTCCTTTCTAGAGACACCGTGATTGATCGGCCTCGCGGTTCTGTGTGCGATCAGCGCTGCGTGTCGGCAATCGGGTTTGTCCATCGCAACTGGCGGAATCGCGCGAAGTCGGTGTCCGTCGACAACAGTTCGGCATCATGTTCGATTGCAAGCGAAGCGAGATGCGCGTCCGTCGTACGATTTCCCGCGGTCCCGGATTCGACGAGCAGGTCGCGCAGAATACTCCAATGGGAGTCGGTAGCGTGGAGCACGAGCACTTGCGGCCGCGCGAGCCAGGAGTCGACCACGGCGACGGCTTGTTCGGGACTGAGGGGGCGCGGCAGAATGCGCGCGTGCGTCGATATGCGCAGAAAGCCCAGGATGACC
>JBDTMO010000488.1:0-4614 GCA_039934235.1 bacterium
GCGGTCTGCTGCGCAACACGATCGTGGTGATCACGGCGGATCATGGCGAGGAATTCGGTGAGCATGGCCTGCTGAGTCACGGAAGCAGCCTATACATGCCTGCACTGCACGTGCCGCTCGTCATCGTGGCGCCGGGCAGGGTGCCGGCGGGACAGCGCGTGAAGCAGTTGGTGTCGATGCAGAATCTGGCCGCCACGCTGCTCGACTTCACCGGCGGCAAGCCACTTCCCGGACGATCGCTACGCTCCGCGTGGCAACCGGGTGTCACGTCGTCGACCCCGGTGTTCGCCGAGGTGCGGTACGCGCCGCGACTACCGGGGTGGTTTCCGGCCAGCAAAGGCGACATGAGCACGGTGATCGTCCCGGAGCATCAACTGATTCGCGAGGGTGCTAACGCGGAGGAGTTGTTCGATCTCGCGTTGGATCCGGCTGGAGGAAAGCGGGATACGTCGAGCGCGATCGCCAAGAGCCTGCAGGACCTTCCGTTCCCGCGGGAGCCGTGACAACGACGGCCGCTCGCACGGCCTGCGCCAAGCGAGGTGCCGATGCTCGTCCGCAAGCACTGGCAGCATACCCTGTCCGTCAAGGCGATTAAGAGGAAGGCCGTCACGGTCGTTCGCACCAGTAGCGTCGTCAGCCAACAAACCATTGATCTGCCGACATGGTCCCCAAGTTTCTCTATCCGCTTCTTGTGTACCGCTCGATGGTCGTTCCATTCTTGGTGGTCGGTGCGATCGCTGTTCCCTGTTGGTTGGTTTTTCGGCAGTCCCGCCTTCGGATTCGCGCGCGCCCCCTCTCGCTCCGCCGCGAAATCCTGCTGCTGACCATCGTCCTCTATCTCTCCGGTCTTGCCGCGGCGACGCTCACCCCCAATCATCCATCGCGCAAGGTTGTCGAGGCGTCGGTGGAGCTTGAGCTCCGGCCCAATCTGGCATCGCTGACGTGTTCCGCTCCGAGCATGCCGATGGGCTCGACCGCCCGCTCGTTTTGTGTGCGGAACGCCCGGGGTAATTTCGTGCTCTTCTTCCCGCTCGGCGTCTTGATTCCCCTGGCCTGGAAACGTCTTCGCTTCTGGCGTCAGGTACAAATTGCGATTGCGCTGTCAGTCAGCATCGAACTCTTTCAGTACCTTTCGCGGGCATGGGTTCATCGCACTGCAGACGTCAACGATGTAATCCTGAACAGTGCGGGCGCCTGTCTTGGCGTGGTGGTGGTCGCTCTGCTGCGATTGCGGCAGGATACCCGTACTGCGGTTCCGCGCGCCTGACGTAGCGCGTGCGAGATGCCCGCCGCACATCGTTGAATCGTCTAGTTTGTTATGCGGCCGCACATTCCGAGATTCCCCGAGCCAATCGACATATGCGATTCACGTCCGCGCATCGTGCCCGTGTCGCACGCACAGCGATTTTTGTCTCATGCATTGCTGCGGCGACGACTGGTGCCGCGCACTCCCAGGCATCGCCGGCGCCGCGCAAGAACGACGTGCGCGCCGACGACGGCCACACGCTCGTGCTGTGGGAGAAGCGACCTCAGGGCACACCTCGCGGCGAAATTATTCTCCTGCACGGACGCACATGGAGCGCGTTGCCCAACTTCGATCTCCATGTGAAGGGCAAGTCGGTGTCACTCATGGATGCGTTTGTGGCGAAGGGCTACGCCGTGTATGCGTTGGACCAGCGCGGCTACGGCTCGACGGCTCGCGACGCGACGGGATGGCTGACGCCGGAGCGTGCGGCGGCCGACGCGGAAGCGGTCGCTGATTGGGTGGCGGCTCGTGCGCCGCAATCACGCCGACCCGCGCTCTTCGGGTATTCGCGCGGCTCGGCAACCGTGATGCTCGCGGCGCAACGGCACCCTGAAAAACTTTCGGCGCTCATCATGTACGGACCGTACCACAACGTGGTGAAGCCGCCTGATATCCCGGCGGAGCCACGCACCCCGCCGCGCGCGCGCACCACGGCAGAAGGCGCAGCGGAGGATTTCATCACGCCGGATTCAACGCCGGCGGGCGTGAAGGAGGCGTACGTCAAAGCGGCGACGGCGAGTGATCCAGTGCGCGTCGACTGGCGGCGTGAGGAGCAGTTCAATGCGCTGAATCCGGCGGCTGTGCATGTGCCGACGTTGGTGATTCACGGTGAGCGCGATCCATATGCGGCTGAGGCGGCGCTGCCTGTGTTTTTCTCGCGGCTTGCCGCGGTAGACCGGTCGTGGGTGGTGTTAGCGAGTGCGGATCACGTCGCGCATCTCGAGCGGCAAGGAGTGTTCGTGCAGGAAGTGGTGGGCTTTCTCGAGAGGGGCCGGCACTGAAGGTGAGCGGTGAACGGTGAACGGTGAACGGTGAACGGTGAACGGTAATTGAGCTTGTCATCCTGAGCGAGCGCAGCGAGTCGCTGGTCAATCGTTCCGTTCACCGTTCACCGTTCACCGTTCACCGTTCACCGTTCACCGATCTCTTCCGCCGTACAAGCAAAAACCGTGTGACATTGTCCGGACGATCCTCCAGACATTCCGCGAGCACGACGAGCCCGTAATGCTTCGCCGCCCACGGCGCAGCGATCGCAGCCACCGTCGGGTCGCGCCGAATCGACACCATACGTGCCGCGCGCGCCGTGTCATCTGCGTCGATTGCCTTCATGGCGGGATGTTCACCAAGAAAGTTCATGCACTGTTGCAGCGCGATCGAGTGGCTGAGGACTTCACGGATGTCCTCGATGACCGTGCCCGGCAGGCCAAGTAGCGCGAGATGGATCGGAAGCTCCATCTCGCGCACCGTTTCGAGCGACGAAAACTGAGCCAGCGCATCGACGGCCTCGTGAACAGGGCCGGCGATGAGATTCTTCACTGGAATCGCGGCGTAATCGGCGTGACCGTTTACCACCGCACGCACGGCGGCATCGAACGTCGGACACGGAAACAGCGTGATCGGCTCATCCACCAGTTGCTCGGCGGCCGCTTCGCTGAAGGCTCCGGTCTCTCCCTGAAAGGCAACAATAGGCGTCATCCGATCAATCTATGCACACGCCACCGATCAACTCCAGCATGCGCGGGCGCGCTTCCTCGCCCGCTTTCGCCACGGTATTCTTCGCGCCATGAAACACATCGTGAAAGTCGCCCTGCTCGCGAGCACAGTGTCAGGCTGTTGGCATCATCGGCCCACATTGCCCGCGCCGATTCCGGTCGTCGACGGAACGCCGCGCGAACTATTCGCCCTGCGCGCGATCGACATCGTCGAAGGAACGGGTGCGCCGGCGATGCCGCGCAAATGCCTCTATGCGCATTACACCGGGTGGCTCACCAACGGGACGAAGTTCGACTCGTCGCGCGACACGATGCCCAACGGCACGAAGCGCGAGCCCCTTTCATTTCCACAGGGCGCCAAACGCGTGATCAGTGGCTGGGATGTTGGCTTCGAGGGAATGAAGGTCGGCGGTCAACGACGGTTGATCATCCCCTATCAACTCGCATACGGCGAGCTGGGCCGCCCTCCCGTCATTCCGCCTAAGGCGGAGTTGATTTTCGACGTCCAATTGATGGCTGTTGCCGACACGCTCAAGCGCAGCGACAGCACGACGACTCCGCGCGCAACACCTGCGGTTCCGCAATGCGCGACGTGGCGTGCAGTGAGCGGCGGATGAAATCCTTCGCGCCGATATGTGCACTGCTCTTCTGCGCTGGGTGCGCCTCGACGCCAACACCGGCGCGCACCCCTGGCGTAATTCCGCCGGTGAGTGGAGAGCCGCGCGCCTTGTCCGGCATTCGCGTCATCGACATCGCAATCGGCACGGGAACGCCGTACGCACCACGCAAATGCATTTACACGCACTACACGGGTTGGCTCGAGGACGCCACGAAATTCGATAGCTCCCGCGACACGCTGCCGAACGGCATGGCAATGGAACCCGTGTCATTTGCGCAGGGCGCGAAGCGTGTGATGGACGGCTGGGAAGTGGGCTTCGATGGCATGCGCGTTGGCGGCAAGCGCCGGCTCTTTGTTCCCTATCAACTCGGCTATGGCGCGAAGGGCAATCCGCCCGTCATCCCTTCGCGCGCCGCACTCGTCTTCGACGTCGAGCTGATGGCTGTCGCCGACACCCTACGTCGGCCCTCATCGTTTCGATCGTCGGGTGGCCCACTCTGTCCGCCGTGGGCCAGCGTCAGTACATCAGGTTGACGCGGACTTCTTCCATCGGCCGCGCGTGAAGTCAGGGAATTTCACGGGAGCGCTTCCAGTAGCCACCGACTTCTCGGACAGGGGGCCAGGCGCGCTCCACGCCGCCGCGTCGTAAACGTTCATGTCGGGCACGAGGCCTTCGCGTAAACACGTCACGAGACGCCAGGCCATGATGAAATCCATGCCACCGTGGCCGCCGGTGCGCGCGCGCTCGCCCTGCTCCTTCCAATACGGATGCTCGAACTGCGTCTTGTATTCGTCGATCGTGGTCCACTGGTCGTTCTTGCCGTGCCCTTCGATGTAGATGCGCGGCGGATAGTCCTCGAACACACCGTTCGTTCCCTCGATGCTGTTGATGCGACTGTAGGGCCGAGGGCTCGAGACGTTATGCTCGAGGCGAATGGTGCGCCCCTTCGCGGTCTTGATGAGTGAGCTGTTCAAGT
>JBDTMO010000489.1:0-4600 GCA_039934235.1 bacterium
CCTTGCCGCAGGCGGAGCCGGCGCCGTGACCGGGCCAGAGCTGGAGATAGTCGGGATACGTCTTGAAACGCTGAATGCTGTGGAACAGTGCATGGGCGCTTGCTTCCATTGTGCCAACCATGCTTGCCGCGCGCTCGAGCAAATCAGGACGTCCTACATCGCCAACAAAGATGAAGTCGCCGGTGAGTGCGCCCATGGGCCAATCAGTTGCGGCGCCATCGGTGACGAGAAAGCAGATGTGCTCCGGCGTGTGGCCCGGCGTATGAATGACGTCGAGGTGCACGCGTCCGACGGTGATGCCATCACCGTCTTTCAGGAGGCGCGCATTCGACTCCGCGGCAAACGCGTAGCGCCAGTCTTCGCCGCCCTCGGCGGACAGGAGGAGCTGGGCGCCAGCCTTTGCGGCGAGCTCGCGGCTTCCGGAAACGAAATCAGCGTGGATATGCGTTTCGGTGACTTGCGTGATACGCAGGTCTTCGTCTTCGGCGGCGCGGAGGTACTGGTCGATGTCGCGATTGGGATCGACGACGATGGCCTCGCCGGTGACCTGGCAGCCGAGGAGGAAGCTGGCCTGGGCGAGTTTGGAGTCGTAGAAGCGCTTGAGGAGCATAGTCTCGGCAGGATGAATACCCTGAACGTTAGCAGCCTCGGCGACATTGTGACGATTGGAATGCGGGTCAGTTGCTCGGGAGCGGGAGCGACGCCTGGCCGAAGACGTATCGCCAGCCCTTTGGCGTCCGCACGTACACGTCGCTGAACCAGAGGCGCTTGTCGAATGGCTTGCCGCCTTGAACGCCCTTTTCCCAGAGCAGTGCGGTCGCGACGGCGGTGTTGGGGCCGAAAAGACGCACGGTCCGCTGAGTGTCTTCCTGATGCTCGTATGTCGCGTCTTTTGCGCGCGCCGAGGCGATCAGGTCCTTCCTGGTGAAGACGGCGCCACGCCCGACGACGAGCGTGAACTCCGGCGCGAGGATCGAGTCCATGCCGACGACGTCGTTCACCTTGACGGCGGCTTGGTACGCTTCGTCGAGCTTGGCCACGATGGCGGCGTCGTCATTCGTGTTGGTGAGCGACGGCGCGCGATTCGCGGCGATCAGGGCAAGGACGGCGAAGAGTGGGAACGCGGCGAGTTTGAGGAAGCGCATGGCGGGGTCTCGGGACTGGAGGGGGGTGTTGGCCTCCCCCCAAGCCTACGCGATTCGATAGGCCTGGTCCGCCATTTTCGGACGTCGAAGATTTCGTTCGCCACGGCCAAGTGCGGGTTCTTCGCTGCGCTCAGGATGACAAAGCTTCGCCACCTCCGAGCAGTCACCGTTCACCGTTCACCGTTCACACTACGATAGCACCGCATCCACCACACGTCCGTCGAACAACGCCACCTCGCGATCGGCATGCTGCGCATATCGTGAATCGTGCGTCACCATGCAGACGGTGCTCCCGTTCTCGTTGAGTTCACGAAGCAACTCCATCACCGCTTCGCCGTTCTTGGAATCCAGGTTTCCAGTCGGCTCGTCGGCCAGGAGGATTGCGGGATCGCCGGCGACGGCGCGCGCCACGGCGACGCGCTGTTGCTGGCCGCCGCTCAACTGCGCGGGAAAGTGCTTGGCGCGATGCGACATACCCACGCGCTCCAGGGCAGCGGAGACGCGTTCCTTGCGCTCCTTCGCCGGCATTTCGCGGTACGTCAATGGGAGCTCGACGTTGTCGAACACAGACAGGTCGCCAATGAGGTTGAATGCCTGGAAGATGAAGCCGATCTGGCGATTGCGAACGCGCGCCCGCTCGGACGGCGCCAGCGTCGCCACGCTCTCGCCAGCCAGGGTGTATTGGCCAGCACTCGGCGAATCCAGGAGCCCGAGGATCGAGAGCAACGTGGTCTTGCCACAGCCCGACGGGCCGCTGATGGCGACGTATTCGCCCTGCTTGATCTCGAAGTGCACGTCGGCCAACGCATGCGTCTCCACATCGTCGGTATAGAACACTTTCTTGATCCCGGTCATGCTGATGAGCGCCGTGCCGTTGCCATTCGAAGCCATCGTCGATTCTCCTGTGGGTCCGTCGTTACTTGATGCGCACCCGGGTCACGTTCGCGTATTGCGACATGTCCGAGACAATGATTTTGTCGCCTATGGCGAGCCCGCGCGTAATCTCGATGACGTTCACCGAGCTTCTTCCGAGCTGCACCGGCACCCTCACGGCCGCCTTGCCGTTATCAACGACCTTGAAGAGCGCCGCCGACCCTGACCCCGCACTGAACGCGGGACGTCCGCTGTACAGCACATTGCTCAGCTTCTCGATCACGATCGTTCCGTCGACACTCAAGTCCGGCACGGCACCCGGCGGCAGCACGCCGTCGAGCGCCACGTCCACCGTGACGCTTCCGCCTTGCGCCGATGGATCCTTTCGCATCACGTGGCCGGCCACAAGGCCGTTTCGCGTGTCGACGCTGGCCTTTTGCCCAATGGTCACATCCTTGGCCTGACTTTCCGGGATGCGCAGTACGGCCTTGAGCTGGCCCGGCTGCACCACCTTGGCCAGCGTGGTGCCTTCGGGCACCCATTGGCCGAGTTGCAACGTGAGGTCCTGCAGCACGCCAGCCTCGGGCGCGCGCACTTGCAGCGACTTGAGCCGGTTCTGCTGGTTTACAGCGATGGCCTTGAGCTGCTCCACCTGGCTCGTCTGCGTGGCAATCTGCGCGTCGATCGATTGCTCCATCAGCTTAAGGCGGTCCTGCTCGACCTGCAGCCTGGTGGTGAACTCCTCGCCCTGAGCGCGCTTGGTGCGAACCTCGAACGACGACATCAGCTTGACCTTAGCCAATGAGTCCGCCGCAGCGGCTTCTTGCGACGCACTCACATATTGCGTCTTCGTGTTCGCCACGACGCCCTTTTGCGTGAGCAGCTGGCTGCGAAGGTTCGTCTTGAGATTCAGCAACTCGATCTGCGCCTGCCGCACCTGTTGCTCCGCCTGCATGGTCTGGATTTGCAGGTCGGGATTGCTCAGCTCGAGCAGCAGCTCTCCGCTGCTGACATTCTTTCCCGACTCCGACCCGAGACGCTCGACGCGCGCGCTTGCCTGCGCCGTGATCCAGCGAATGTGCTCGGGCACCAGGGTGCCCGGCCCTCGCACTTCACGCACGACGTCGCCGCGACGCACGCTATCGATCAGCACGGCCGAGCGCTCGATCGTCTGCGATGCAGGGTCGAGACTCAGTGTCCATGCCGTGACGGCAATGAGCGCGGCCACGCCGCCCCCGATCATCAGGTTGCGGCGTGTTTTTGTCGGCGGGGTGCGAACGATATCCATCAGTCAGTTTGGCTCAGTCGTAGCGGAGGGCGTTCATCGGATCGACCAGTGCGGCGCGACGCGCAGGAATGAATCCCGCGGCGAGGGCAACGCAAGCCAGCAGCACGACCGCGACGGCCATCGCGGACGGATCGTGTGCTTCGAGCTGGAACAACAGCGAGCGTGCAGCCCGTCCCAGGCCAATCGCGCCGGCAATGCCGATCACGCCGCCGATCAGCAACATGATCCCGACCTGCCGCATCACCAGGGCACGCACGCGAGAACCGTCCGCCCCAAGCGCCATGCGCACGCCGATTTCGCGTGTGCGTTGCGTGACGGAATACGAAAGCACGCCGTACAGGCCAATGCCCGCCAGCAGCGTGGCCAACAGCGCGAACGCACTCGACAGGATGGAGATCATGCGATCGAGGAACACATTCTCCTTCACCTGTTGCGTCATCGTCTTGAGGTCTTCCACCGGCAAGCTGGGATCGATGCGCTTCATCGTCTCGCGAAGCGTGCCGAGGGTCTGCTCGGATGGCAGTGAGGATTTCACGTAGAAGTACATGCTGCCGGTGCGGGCATCCTGGCGCCATGGGCGATAGAACACGGGCGGCACTGAATCCTTCACCTGGCTGTACTTCACGTTGCGCACGAGACCAACGATCTGGACGTTGAGCGAGTCATTGTCATCGTCGCCGATGAACTTGCCGACGACCTCGTTGCCCATGTTGAACTTCTTGGCGAACGCCTCGTTCACGATGGTGACACGCTGCGCCCCAAGCTGGTCGGCATTGGTGAATTCGCGACCCGCAAGCATCTGCACGCCGAAAGTCTTGAAGTAGTCGGCGCCGATCTCATTGAAGCGCGCGTTGCAGTCCACGTCCGGGCCGCATGCATAGCCCTGGACATGCACGTTGTTGCCCCAATTGTCGCCACTCAGCAGTGGCACCATTCCGTCAGTCACGCCCTTGACGCCAGGAAGGCCGGCAAGTTCCTGCTCGACGCGGTTGATCAGCACTGCACTGCGCGCGCTGTCGTATCCCGTGCGCTGCGGCACGATCTGGAAGGTGGCAATCTCGTCGACCTTTATCCCGAGATCGACTTTACTCACATTCATCAGGCTCTTGAGAAAGAGCGCCGACATGATCAGCAAGCCCATCGACAGCGATATCTGTGCGGTCACCAACCCGGCGCGAAAGCGTGCAGCCGAGCGGCCTCCCGCTATCTGCCCGGCGCCTGCACGAATGGAGCTAATGAGGTCGCTGCGCGTGCTGTGCAGAGCGGGAAAGAGCCCGAACACAATTCCGGTAAC
>JBDTMO010000490.1:0-4599 GCA_039934235.1 bacterium
GCGACGGGCGAGTACAACAAGAAGAGTGGTTACGCCCGGCTCGTAATCGGCAAGCCGGTGCAACGAGTGCTGTTCGTCGACAAGGCCGTCGGGCGTTTGGCCAAGGCGAAGGACGCGGACGTCTATCTCTTCGAACAACAGTCGTACGAAGACTCGCCGGACTTCTTCGTCGGCAGTGCCGCGCTTGCCGACGCAAGGCAGGTATCGCACACCAACGCGTTCCAGTCCGACTACGCGTGGGGTAAGCAGGTGCTGTTGCCGTACACGAACAAGCGGGGCGACTCGCTGCAGATGATGCTTACGTATCCAGCCGACTACCAGCCCGGCAAGCTGTATCCAATGGTGGTGTACTACTACGAAAAACTGTCGCAGGGATTCCATCAGTACGTCGTTCCCACTGATCGTTCGACGTACAACACCACGGTGTTCAGCCAGAACGGCTATTTCGTCCTGCGGCCGGACGTCGTGTTCCAACCGCGCGATGCGGGATTTTCCGGTCTCGACTGCGTGACGTCGGCGGTGACCACGGTGCTCGCGACCGGCATGATCGATCCCAAGCACGTGGGCAACATGGGCCATTCATGGGGCGGCTATCAGTCGGCGTTTTACGCCGTGCATGGCAAGGGCATATTCGCCGCAACGATAGCCGGAGCGCCGCTCACAGACTTCGTGAGCTTTTACGGCTACACGTCGTTCAACTCGGGGTTTCCGGAAACTGGCCACTTCGAGACGGGTCAGGAGCGCATGCAGGTGTCGCTGTGGGAAGATCCGCAGGCGTACATCAGGAACTCCACGGTGTTCGCGGTCGACTCGCTACAGACTCCCCTGCTGCTCGAAGAGGGCGACGCAGACGGCAACGTGAACTACTGGCAGAGCACGGAGCTCTACAATTTTGGCCGGCGGCTTGGCAAGCAAGTGGTCTACCTCATCTACAACGACGAAAACCACGGCGTCGCCCGGCCCGAAAGCCAGATCGACTATGCGCGTCGTCAGCTCGAGTGGTTCGGCCATTACCTCAAGGGCGAACCCGCTGCGGACTGGATCACGAATGGTGAGACTTACCTCACGCGCCAGAAGTTGTTGAAGGAGGGAAGTACCGTCGCGCCTGCCGTGACACGGGCGCCGGTGCCGTAGGCGATATTCCTCTTCATGCACAGCACACTTTCATCCAGCCAGGAGATCTCGATGGGCAGCTACGGTGCGAAGGAGTTGGCGAGCGGGTTTCGGACGGTCCGCAAGAACACGATTCAGATTGCGGAGGACATTCCGGAATCGCAGTACGACTTCGTCGCCGCACCAGATACGATGTCCGTGGGCGCGACATTGAAGCACATCGCCACCGCGCCGATGATGTACGAGAACATGCATCGCGAAATGCGCGTGACGACGCTCAAGGGTTTTGACTTTCCTGCCCTGATCGCGCGGATTCGCGTCGAGGAACAGAAGCCGCGCTCCAAGGCGGAAATCGTCGAACTGCTCATTAGCGAAGGCGAGCGCTTTGCCTCGTGGCTCGAGTCACTTACGCCAGAGTACCTTGCCGAGATGTTCAGTGATCCCATTGGCAATGAGCGCAGTCGGCTCGAGAGCTTGATGAGTCCGAAAGAGCACGAGATGCATCACCGCGGACAGTTGATGCTGATCGAACGCATGCTCGGCATCGTGCCGCATCTCACGCGCGCGCGGCAGCAGCGGCAGCAGCCGGCCAGCTAACCTCCTGTCGTCCTGAGCGCAGCGAAGGACCTGCACCCGCGAGTGCAGATCCTTCGACTCGCTTCGCTCGCTCAGGATGACAAGTTTTGCTCACCCGCTCACTCCGCACCTACACAGGCTGTTCGATGGACGGGCTTTGCGGCGTGAACATCTTCGGACCCGCTTCCGTGATGTGCAGGCAATCTTCGAGACGAATTCCGAACTCGCCGTAAATCGCGATCGTCGGTTCGTCGCTGAAGCACATGCCAGGCTCGAGGCGGGTCTTGTTCCCGCGCACGAAGTTCGTCCACTCGTGACCGTCGAGTCCAATGCCGTGTCCCGTGCGATGCGGTAGCCCGGGCACTTTGTAATCCGGACCGAAACCGGCATCGGTAATCACCTTGCGCGCGGCGACGTCCACCGACTCGCACGTCGCGCCAACCTGCGCCGCGGCGAACGCTGCGCTCTGCGCACGCTTCTCGATCTCCCACACGTCGCGCTGGCGTTGCGTTGGCTTACCGAACACGCCAGTGCGCGTGATGTCGGACACGTAACCTTCCACGGTGCAGCCAGCGTCGACGAGCACCACGTCGCCCTCGCGTAAGCGCTGGGGCTGAACACTGCCGTGCGGAAACGCGGAGTACTTGCCAAAGATCACGAGCGCGCCGTCGGAGTTGCCGCCCAGTTTGCGTGTTGCCGCCGCGACATTTGCTGCGACATCGCCGGTCGTCATGCCTTCCTTCAACGCATGCATCGTCGTTCCGATCGCCTGCAGTGTGATGTCGTTCGCCTGCTGCAACAGCGCAATTTCGGCGGCCGACTTGATCATTCGTCCGCCGGCTGTAACAGGAGTGGCGCTCACGAACTGTGACGACGGAAGTTCCTGGCGTAATCCGTCATAGATGAAGAAGCGGAGCCGCTCTTCGATGCCGATCTTGCCCGTGGTGCCGCGATCGCGAAGGATCCCTGCGATGACGCGGTACGGGCTCTCGTCTTCCTGCCACGCGCGAACGTCAGTGGAGAACTTGATCAGCTCACGAGCGCGCTCCTCTTCAAATCCGGGCGTGACCCAGGCCAGCTCGCCTTTCTGAGGAATGACGACAGCGAACGTTCGCTCACTATTTCCCCAGCGAACGCCGGTGTAGTAGAACATGCTCGTGCCGCCTTCGAGCACCATTGCGTCGATGCCGTTGGCTGCCATGAGACGACGCGCCTTATCGATCCGCGCTCGGCGTTCCTCATCAGTGATGGGGACGGCTGAGAGCGTGTGCGGCACCACAGGCGTGTGTGCGAGGCTGGCGGCCGAAAGGTCGCGCGCCCTGAACAGGCCCGTGGCGCGTCCAGCCACCGTCGCTCCGGCAAGAGCGGCCGAGCGCAGGAGGAAGTTTCTTCGCTGCATGGTATGACGTTTGGGAGGGTGAAGCGTGCATGGAACATTGCGACGCTGATAGCAACTAACGGCAAGAGTGCAGATCCCTCGACTCGCCACGCTCGCTCAGGATGACAACAGGTGCAGATCCTTCGACTCGCTACGCTCGCTCAGGATGACAAAAGCCTTTCCTCTGCGTCGTCTGCCTCTCTGCGTCCCTCTGCGGTTTTCCTAAACAGCGTCTGATAGCGAACTAAAACTAAAGTCCCGAACCTTCAGCGTCGGCATGTACGTCGCCCCACCAGCGCCCAGTGCCTCGGAGGCATTGATCCGAACAGTCGGCCCAAGCGCCTCGAGGTTGTTCAGGAAAAAGATCGGCGATTCGTTGAAGCGGAAGTTCTTCACCGGATGCGTGATCTTTCCGTTCTCGATCAGGAACGTGCCGTCGCGCGTTAGGCCCGTAAACGAAATCGTCCGGGGGTCGGTGCCGCGGATGTACCAGAATCGCGTGACGAGAATGCCGCGCTCCGTGCTCTTGATCATGTCCGCCGTCGACGTCGTGCCGCCGAGCATGCGGAGTGAACGTCCACCACCGCCGCCGCCGCCCCCGCCAAATCCGCCGCCGCCGCCGGCGTGCGTCGGCTTCACGCCCTGTTTCTGCGCCCAGAAGCGATCGTAGTTCAGGTTCTTCACGATGCCGTTCTCGATCCACACCACCCTCTCGAGCGGCATACCGTCGCCGTCAAAACCACCGTTGGTGCTCGGACTGTCGTCAGGATCGGTGAGCAGCGTAACGCGCTCGTCCACCACCTTCATCCCGATCTTGTTGCCGCCACCAGCCTTGGAGAAGAACGAACGACCTTCATCGGCGCCGCGCGCCTGCATCGCGCCCGAGATGTTCTGCACGAGATTGCCCACGGCCGTCGGCTCGAGAATCGTGACGTAACGACCCGGCTCCACGGCAACAGGCGTCCGCGACTTCAATGCCTTCTCCGTGGCCACGGCGCCCACACGCTGCGCGTCGATATCAGCGAATGTGTCACCGTCGCTGCATGCCCAACCGCTCCCAGTGCCGTCCGTCGTGCGCACCGTGGCCGTCATCGTCACCACGGCGCTCGAGTCGTACGCGAACAAGCCTTTGGAATTCGCCAACGCAGTCGCGCCGGCGCGACACTCGATGAACCCTGTTGCGATGAGCCCAGCCGCTCGCGCCTGCTCCGTCACCTTCTTCGCCGCCTGCGCCCGTTCACTCGGCGACGGAAGCGAGATGATGCGCGACTTGACCGGCGGATATTCCTGCGCGCCGAGTTCCGGCATCCGTTCGGGGTTAGGCGGAACGAGCTTCGCGATTTCCGTCGCCTGTCGCGCGGCTTCCGCGAGGGATTTCTCGTCCAACCGGTTGGTCGTTACGCTCGCCGAGCGTGTGAGCGGCCGGCCAGTGCTCGTATCGGTGACGAACGCCGTGATCGTGACCGACGTATCGCGATTCTCACCGCTCGTCGTCACCTGGTTGAGCGCGAAGCGCGTGTCGGCGCGCGCCG
>JBDTMO010000491.1:0-4598 GCA_039934235.1 bacterium
CGAGCTGCACGGTCGCCGCCTCGAACTGGATGTTCACCGTGATGTCCTGGCCGGCCGTTACCGCGATTCCCTCGACGTTCCTCGGCTTGTAGCCGAAACGATACGCACGCAGCGAAGCCGTACCTGACGGCACGCTGCGAGCAGTATATCGGCCATCCTCGGCGGAGATCGCCGAGATTCCGGCCGGCGATACGATGATTTGCGCACCGGATACGCCGGCGCCCTGGGCATCCGTGACTCGGCCGACGATGCGGCCGGTGGACTGTGCGAACGCACACATCGCGGGAACCATCACCATCGCGATGGTGCGCACCGTGCGCGTCATGATGAATCGGAACATGGTCCAATCTCCTGAGGGAAGTCCGGCAACTGCGAAAGGGAGGGAACGAGAGCCGAATCGCGGAGCATCGCGTGTGGAAGGGCGCGCGAGTGCAGGCGGACACGGCGCAACTGCACGATCGTTTCTGCGGGGCTACCCGCTGTCTTCACGCGGGCGCATCATGCGTTCATCACGATGTGGATGTCCGGATCGATCGAGCCGCGCGCCGTATCGCGAGTGAGCCACGACACGGCAAAGAACACGAGCAGTGACGACACGAGGGCGAGCGCGGAGATCGACACGCCGGCCGGCAGTCCGTAGACCTTGAAATAGCCGAGCGTCTCTCCCAGCAGCGTGATCCCGAGGCCGGTCGCGATCGACGCGACGGCGCCCGCACGCGTCGCGCCCTCCCAGTTCAACCCGATCGCCAGTGCCGGCACAATCGTCGAGCCGAAAAGTCCCCAACCGAAGATGCCCAGGAATGCAACGAGGGTTCCGGAGCCCTGCGCCACCGCTGCGGCCACAAGAGCGAGCGCCACCGTGCTTATGCGGCCGACGCGAAGCTCATCGCTTACTCGCGTGCCGAATGCGATCGGCAGATCATGCGTCAGCGCCGCTGCACCCACCGACATGAACGAGTTCACCGTCGCCATGATGGCCGCGGCAACGCCGGAGAACACGAGACCAGCGACGAGCGTTGGCGTGTAGTGCAGGAGAAACTGCGGCGTCGCCTGATCCGCCTTCACCAGCGGCGCGATTGCGCCTCCCACCACGAGCGCTTTCATCGCAACGCCGACGCTCACGTAAAGCAATTGCGTCACGGCAAGCGCCACCGTCATCAGCAGCGGATACCACTTCAACTGCCGTGGATCGCGCAGCATGTAGAACTTGTGGATCACATGCGGCTGCCCCAGCGACCCGACGCCGAACACGAAGAAGAACGAGATCGCGGCCATCGGCCCGATGCGACCCCAGGGACCGAGATACTCGGCGTCGGCCGCCATGATGGTTCGCGAGATGTGCTCCATCCCGCCACCCGACTTGAGCGCGAACACGAAGACGACCGCGGAGGCGATCGCCATGACCGATCCCTGGAACACATCGGTATAGATGCCGGCCATGATGCCGCCGGCGACCGAGTACGCGAGGATTACCGCTGTGCCGATCCAGATTCCCGGCGCGAGTCCGGTGCTGAAGATCGCGTCGATCACCAGCCCGAGCGCAAGCAGGTTCGTCGCGATGTATCCCGTGACTGCAACGAGTACCGCGACCGCCGCGAGCCCCTGCGCAAGCCGCGACCGATAGCGCGCACCGATCGCATCGGGCACAGTGAATAGTCCGCGTGCTTCACCAAGCAGGCGCATCCGCTTGGCTAGCACCCACGCGCCGAGTGCATTGCTCAGCGCTCCGGGCAGGATGATGAACACGGCGCCGATGCCGATCGTGTAGACCAGCCCCGGTCCGCCGATGAACGCGAACCCCGACAGGGTCGCCGCCATCTTCGCGATCGCGAGCGTCCACAGCCCGACCCCGGCGCCCGCGACGAAGAAATCATTTGCGCTCTTCGTGCGCCGTGCTGCCCACGTGGCAATCACCGCGACAACCACGAAGTAGATGAGCGCAATCGCCACAATCCCCGGCGACGCGAGTCCGGGAATCGCACTCTGCAGCAGCATGGGTGGCGTCACGCCTCGCCCTCGCGCATGCTCGCGTGCGCCGCACGCACCCGTACGAGATCATCCTCGCTCAGCGTGGACGACTCGAAGGTCAGCGCATAGGCAAACGGCAGGATCGCGATCGGTACCACACCGACGCCGTACAGCAGAATCGCCGAACGCAGCGGAAGGCCGAGCAGCAACGGCCCGCCCAATCCCTCGCGCGCTGGAAGCAACAGCGCGACGACGAACGCGCCGGCGCACAGCACGAAGAGCCCAACGAACGTCCAAACGAGCGAGCGCGGCATCGTGTCGTGGCGTACCGCACCGATCGCCATGAGCGTCATGATCACGCCGTTCGCGCCGATGGCCAGCGAAACAGGAGCCCACGCCGGCGGGGTCGCGGACACGAACATCGCGACATACGCGATCGCGACGAAACCGCACGATGTGGCGAGCAGCCGAATGAGCAATCGCTTCACTGGGTTGCCTCACGCGCGGGAGCGCTCGTCGTGCCGCGGAGCACGAGCTTCACCGGCAGAGTCTGTGCAGTCGGCATGGCCTTGCCATCGCCGTCGAGCTGGCGAAGCAATAGACGCACGGCACGGGCGCCGAGTTCTCGCTGTGGCGTGCTGATCGTGCTGAGTTCCGGTGTGACGAGCGTGCCGAGATCGATGTCGTCGCACCCGAGAATCGAGACGTCGCCGGGAATGGATACTCCTGCGATCGCGCAGGCCTTGTGGGCGCCCAGCGCGGTGAGATCGTTCGCGCAGAACACCGCCGTCGGCCGCTCGGGCAGGGCGAGCAAGGTGCGCATGCCGGCGAGTCCACCCGCGACCGAGGCGTCGGCACGCTGCCAGTAGTCGCTCGAGGGCACCGCGTTCGCCGCGCGCAGCGCCTGCACGAACCCGCGTTCACGAAGACGAAACGCCGATGCGGCCGATACCGGTCCGATGAACGCCAATTGCCGATGCCCGAGCGCCAGCAGGTGATCCGCGGCGATCGCACCAGCACTCAACGAATCGTCCTGCACGGTCGAATAGACGTCCGACGCCTGGTTCACCAGCACCACGTTGAGTCGTCGCACGTCCGCTTCGGCCAACTCGCCCTCGCTGATTCCGGCGATGATGACTCCATCAATTTGCCGGTCGGCAAGTGCCTTCAGGTGCTGCCCTACACGCACTTCGCCGGTCTCGCAGAGGAGCACGGCGTATCCCGCCTGCGCGGCGACTCGCTCAGCGCCCGAGATGATCGCCGAGTTCACGGGGTTGGCGAATCCAGGGACGATCACCCCGAGGGCGAACGAGCGTCGGCGTACCAGCCCCTGCGCCAGCCGGTTCGGGCGGTACCCGAGTTCTTCGGCCACCTTGAGTACGCGGGCGCGCGTCTCGGGAGCAACGCGCGCTTTGGGGTTCTGGGACAGCACCAGGGAGACGGTGGGCTGAGACACCCCCGCCAGTTTGGCGACTTCGACGGCCGTCACTCGGCTGCTAATACGAATTGGCACGTGGCTAATACGCATTAGCAACACGAGTTTGTCAATAGCGAGGACAATAACGCGGCCCTGAATAGGCGACCGATCCAGCACAGGAACGCGCGCTAGCGCGATCTGGGGAGATGCGGCACGAGGCCAACATGGGCGGCGGCACGATGAAGGCCGCGGACTTCGTCCTCACCGCGGCAATTCGCGGATTTGGGCGGAATCGCGGTTTGTAGGGCCGTAGCCGAGGATCCGCGTCGATCCGCAAAATCCGCGTAAATCCGCGTTAAGGTCGTTTCCACAGCCTCACCAGCACTTCGACGCCGAGGTTGAACGCAGCGTCAATCACCGTTGCCCGCCTCGCTCGGCAACGATCCGCATCGCAGGCCCGCTCACGAGGATGCGATTGTAGTATTGCTCACCGTACGAGAGCGGAGTGGCGTCGCGATAGTCGTACGTCACGTGCGTGTTTGGATCCACTTTGCGCACCGACGCACGCGCATTCAGGTTGGCGCCGTAATCGAGCAATAACGTGGCGAACGGCGAGTCCTCGGCCTTTGGGCTGAGGTAGTTGCCCCAGAAGTTCGCATAGCACACGACGGCTCCAAACAACGCGGTGTATCCACCGAAGCCGTCGGCGTCCACGGCAGCCGGTGCGTCGACAGGCATTCCTCGCTCGAGCAACCACCGCGCGATCTCGAGCTCGTCGTAATCGACGCACAAGTGCAAGAGCGTCGTTCCGGCCAACGGCGTTCCTTGCGTATCCACCTCCGCACGACAGCCCATCGCCGGCGGGTAAATCTCCTCGTGCGTAAAGGTCCTGAGCAGCAGTTCCGGATCGCGACGCAAATGCGTCTCGAGCATATCGAGCCGCCCGCGATGCAGTGCCATGACGGGCGTATCTGGGAGTACCACTCCGTGTTCGACGTATATCTCGAGAATCTCGTGCTTCGCCGCGGGCTTCCGACTGTCCGATTCAATGACGACGCCCACCGGCGCGAGTAGCTTCCCGTTTACATCCATCACCGAGGCACCGAACTCGAGCACGAGCGCGGTACCCGTGGCGCTGAGCGTGTAGGCAGGTCCGTCGAGTGCGCCGACTGGAGGAACGGGTCGTCCCATCATCTCGTGAAGCTTGCGCGCC
>JBDTMO010000492.1:0-4589 GCA_039934235.1 bacterium
AGCTCACCGCCCGGGGCATCGCGAGCTCGGTCATGGAGCTCACACCGTTCGACGTCCCCAGCGTCGTCTCCCGCCGCATCGCGCTCACCATTCGCGGCGACTCGGCGGAACTCGTGATCGACTCCGCAAACGTCCACCGGCGGCAAATGGTGTCCGCCGGCGAGCTGTCGCCCGTGCTGATGACGGGTTTCGGCGCGTCGTATGGGCTCTACTCGTCGCTGGGCATGTACGAACTTCTCTTCTCGCGCTCGTCCGTGCGCGGCAGTGGGATGACGGCGAAGGAGCCGACCATCAGTATCGCGTCGGGCGCCAGCAAATACCTGGTGCTGCGGAGTAGCGAGCGCTCGGTCGTGGACGTGGACTACTTCGGCATGGGATGGACGCATGTCACGCTGGGAGAGCGCGGAGAGATCGTGAGTGTCGACGCGCGCGAAGCGACCGAGCAGACGCGGTCGCGCCGCACGGCGGCCATGGACATCGAGCAGCTCGTCAGGGGCTTCGCGGAGCGAGATCGGTCGGGCCAGCGACTCGGCATCGCGTCACCAAACGAGATCGTCCGCACGTCCGTGGGTTCGGCGGCCGCCGTCATCAGTTTCGGGAGTCCACGCACGCGAGGGCGCGACATCCTCGGCGCGGTCGTTCCCTACGACAAGGTCTGGCGCACAGGCGCCAATGCGGCGACCGTGCTGAAGATCGATCACGACGTGACCATCGGGGGCACCAAGGTACCCGCGGGTTCTTATTCGCTCTGGACGCTTCCAACGGCAAGCGGCGCGACGCTCATCATCAACTCCCAGCACGGACAGTGGGGAACGGACTACGATGCGTCCAAGGACTTCGCTCGCATTCCGATGACCGTCGTAAGGGTGGAGACGTCGCTGGAGAAGTTTGGCATTGGAATCCTCCCTGGCGGCAACGGCGGGCAGGTGCTGCGCATCATGTGGGACCGCTTCGAGTGGAGCGTGCCCATCGCCCTGTAAGCTCGGGAGTGGTGGTCGCGCGCCGTCTCGAACACGATTGGCAAGTTGGGTGCACGTAATCGGTCGTTCCCGCGAGGTCATGCACGCGCGATTGCGACGGTCCCGGATTCCACTGCACCTTGCCGCTCGACGTCCGCGACTTCCCTCGGGGCCTTAGGTGCAGGGTTCAACACAATGCTGAAGGTCGACCCCACCGCGAGCGTGCTTTCCAGCTCGATGGAGTAGCCAAGCAGGTCGGCAAATGCGCGAGTGATCGCGAGCCCCAGTCCGGTGCCGCCGTACTGCCTGGACGTCGAGTTGCTCGCCTGCTCGAACGCCTCGAAAATCGCCTCTTGCCTTTCGAGCGGCACACCGGGGCCTGTGTCTATCACCTCGATGCGGGTCGGGATGTGCGTCGCAGGGTCGACCACGACACGCGCGGTGACTGAACCGTGCGCGGTGAACTTGAGCGCGTTGCCAACGAGGTTGATCAGCATCTGCTTCAGCCTCGTGCGGTCGGCGACAATCGGCATCAACTGAGCGGGTACCTCCACGCGTAACTGGACATCGCCAGACTGCCCCAGGAGGCGTCCTTCCATGTCGGCGATCGTGTCACGCACGAGTGTCCCGAGATCTGTCGACTCGAAATCAGCCGTCATGCGTCCCGATTCGACCTTGGCCAGGTCGAGCACCTCGTCGATCAGCTCGAGCAGGTGATTTCCGTTGCTTGCAATGCGATCGACGTACTCGAGATCGGACGGGCGCAAGTTGCCAGCGCGATTGCGGGTAAGCACGTTGGCGAAACCGATGACGGAATTGAGGGGCGTCCGGAGTTCGTGGCTCATTCGTGCGAGGAAATCGCTCTTCGCGCGATTCGCCGCATCGGCGCGATGACGCGCCTCGCGCGCGGCCAGCTCGGCGCTTCGGCGTGCTGCGACCTCGACTTCCAACTCCGCAGTCCGGTCCTTCAGCTCCTGGAGCGTTGATGTCTGGCATGCGAGCACGTGCTGCGCGTACGCTTCCGCCTGCGCCACGCGCTTGAGCGTGGTTCCCGCATCGTTCATGGCCGTCGCAAGTGGCCGGAATTCTTCCGGCAGCGTGTCCGGCGCCGTGTGCGCGCCAGTCTGCTGCAGGCTCAACTCGTTCGCGTGATGCAGGAGTCGTCCGAGTGGACGGGCGATCGTCAACGACACCCAGCGTGCCAGCACGATGAGGCCTCCCATCGCCGCCAGCACCACGAGGAAGAACCTCGTCAACCGCGCGTCGGCAGACCGGCGCAGCGCAGTGGTGGTCGCGGCGAGGCGAGACGTCTCCGCATTTCCCATGGCGCCGACGTCAGCCAACAGCGCGGCCTGAAGCGGCGCGGCTGCGGCGAGGTCACGGCGCGCGCCGGCAGTGTCACCCAACTCGACTTCGCGATGCGCGCGCGCGAGGCTGCTCTCGAGAATGGACAACTCGCGGTCGAGGCGGGCAACGAAGGTCGCTTCCGCACTCGTGGCCACGCCGGGTTGATTCATGGCGCGCGCCGCGGCGTGCGCTTCCGCGCTCCAACGCCGAAACTCGTCGTCGAGATGTGGGGCAGGGCGGACGACGTTCTCGTTGCCCGCTCGCACCGCGAGCATCGTGGCGGACACAAGGCGCAGGGAGAGGTCCTGGTTCGTCACCGCCGCTATGACTGAGCGATCTGCTGCGGCACTGGACTTACGAAGCGACCACCAACCGAAAACAGCCGGCGCAAAGACAAACGCCGCAAAAATGGCGATCGCCAACCTGAAGCGCGATTTGACCGTCGTCGGCCTGAACGCGAAAGGCACGCGATCTCCGGAACGGTGCCGCGGACACTCGAGGCACGGGCTTCAGTATCGGCGCGGTCGCGGAAATTCATTAGCACGACAGGAGACACGCACCTGCCATGACCTCTGACGTCATTGCTCCGTCCGCCGGCGGCCCGGTAACTATCGCCCTCGAACGTCATCACAGCGGTCATCACAGAGGGCAGGTCAATGCATCAGACAGCGAAGGTCCTGGCAGGGGCGAAGGCACTCCTCGGCAACACAGGCAATCGGTTGGGCCGATCAATGCAGTCGTTCGACGCACGGCGCCGGGCAGATGTCTTTCATCGCCTGCATGCGGCACGAGAGGCGCTGGTCCTCGTCAATGCATGGGACGCTGGGAGCGCACGCGTGTTGGAACGCGCTGGCGCGCCGGCCATCGCAACCACGAGCGCCGGCATGGCCTGGTCGCTTGGCTATGCCGATGGAGAGCGCGTGCCGACGCAAGCGTTCGTCGCGGCGGTCGCGCGAATGTGCAGGGCAGTGCGCGTTCCCATCAGCGTGGACATCGAGCGCGGATTCGGCCGCGACACCGACGAGGTCGTTGCATTGGTACGGACGCTGATCGGACTCGGTGTCGTCGGGGTGAATATCGAAGACGGCGTGCTGGCGGAGACGCATGCACTGGCCGCATCCGACGTTCTGTGCGAGCGCATCGAGGCCATCCGTGAAACGGCGACGGAAATGAATGCGCGCTTCTTCGTGAATGCCCGAACGGACACGTACGTCGTCGCGACCGATGACCGAGCGGCCCGCTACACGGACACGCTGCGTCGCGCTGCGCTGTACGCGGCCGCCGGTGCCGACGGAATCTTCGTGCCTGGCATGGACATCGAGGACGTGTTCCCCTTTGCGCGTGCAATCACGTTGCCACTGAATGTCTACGCCGGTGGCGGATGGGCGCCGCCTGTGCACCTGCTCAGACACGCCGGCGTTCGGCGCATCAGCCTCGGTTGCGGTCCGCTGCAAAGTGTGTACGGATCCCTGCGCAACATCGCCAACGAGGCATTCGTCTACGGAACGTACGATACGATGAGCCGACAGATGCTGTCCGTCACCGAGATCAACGATCTCTTTGCCACGGATGAATTGTCCACGTTCGGACGCCCAGGCTCATCGCCCAGGGAGTCCTGCTGATGCATCGGAGAGAGTTCATCGCCGTCGCCGCCGGCGCTGCCGCTGGTAGTGCGCTCGGGTGTGGCTTCCGCCGCTCGGCTGTGTCCTCGAGTGGAGCCCACCCTATGGCCGCCGCGGACTTCCATGCATCGCGACAATTTGCGCGCACGGAATTCGGTCGCATCGCGTATGTCGAACGCGGCACTGGGCCAGCTGCGCTCTTCATGCACGCGCTTCCCCTCAACGGATTCCAGTGGCGGGGCGCGCTCGAGCGCTTGTCACCGTACCGCCGCTGCATCGCCGCGGACTCCATGGGACTCGGCTACAGCGAAATCCGGCAGGGACAGAGTCTCGCGCCCGACGCGCAAGCCAGCATGTTTGCCGCGTTCCTCGACGTCCTTGCCATTCCAGCGGTGGACCTCGTCGCGAGCGACAGTGGCGGCGTGATCGCGCAGGTCTTCGTTGCGCACTATCCACAGCGCGTGCGGTCGCTGCTGCTGACGAATTGCGACGTGCACGACGACAGCCCGCCTCCCGCGCTGCGACCACTCATCGCCGCGTCGCGCGCGGGGACGTTCGTCGACGAGGTACTCGTGCCGCAGCTGAGGGACAAGTCGAGCGCCCGCGTCGCGACGGGCCTTGGCAAGTGCTGCTACACCGACCCCGCTCGGCTCACCGACGA
>JBDTMO010000493.1:0-4589 GCA_039934235.1 bacterium
CATCCTGCATTGTCGTACAGATCGATTTCGGGTTCCGGATGTTTCATTTCAGAAGATTCCTTTGTCGGGGCCCAGCCGGCTTATCGCCATACTTGTCCGCCACTTTCTTCAGGTCGGCTTCGGCCAGCGGCGCATTCCCTGAATTCAGCGACTGCTTCGCCGTCAGCAATTGCTTGTCGGCGCTGATCGTTTCATTCAATGCTGTCCGCTGCACGAACCAAACTCCGAACGCGATGGCGACGACGACGATGGCCCCGATCGAGACCAGGCGGGAGTTGATTTGAAACCAATCGACGAAGCTCTCGGCCTTCGGTTGCGCCGCGGCGCCGGTCTCTGAAATCGGGTGAGTCATAGGTTTACAAGTTATTAGAATCGCCGGACGTCCGGCTCAATGCCCCTGGGGTGACTCGAACACCCGGCCAACGGTTTAGGAAACCGCTGCTCTATCCACCTGAGCTACAGGGGCAAGTTACCGCTGTAAAACAAGTTATGTGCGGAACGACCAAACCATGATTTGGCCAGCCACCGTGCCCTTCACTCTATAGCCTTGCAATTTACCTCGCGTCGCGGCTCACACCAGTGGCAGCGCCGAGGCCCTGTGTCTTCTTCGCTTGAGAGCGGACAAATGCTCGGGTCGATCACATGCGGATGCTCGCGCGCCCCCCTCGGCTACCTCAGGCCGGTGACCCGCGGCCGTCTGGTTAGCAGCCCCATTCAGCACCATACCCCGTCGCCACAATGGCGCTCAGGGCATTGGAACGAAGCCCACCCAGAGCAGGTTCTTCTCCGCGTTCGTCTCCACGTCGAACTTGCGCTCGAACGCCGGCAGCCCGTCACTGCCAATGCGGAACAAGGCAATGCTGGCGGGCGTCACGCGTACACTGTCGCCCTCGGCGACGGACATGGCGGACTGGTTGCCAACGGCGAGCCAGCGACCCGCAGCATCGAGGCCGAAGGTGCGCACCGAGAATCCCCGTGTCGGAGTGTTGGCGATGCGAGTGGGCTTTCCCGACGCATCGTCGATCGCGAACACCGCGATGGTGTTCAGGCCGCCCGCGGATACGCGCGAGCCCTTGAAGGCGCGCGTTCCACCTGCGCGGTTGATGACGTATACGTGACGTCCGCTCGGATGCATGACGATCGCACCGACCGTTTGGGACACACCTTCCGCCACTGGCGTGTCGAGTGTCGAGGCAGTGAAGCGCGGCTCGCTCGCGAGACTTCCGTCGCCGGCCAGCTCGAACATCTGGAGGGCGTTCTGCTGCTCGAGCGCCAGGTACACCCACGGCTTGGCCGGATGGAAGTCCAGGTTGCGCGCCTGAAAGCCGAATCCACCTGCGGGGGCGGTGGTCTTCACCAGGGAAAGCGCGCCGTCACGAACGTGAAACTGCTTTACGGCGCCCGGCTGTTCCGGCATCGTTGACGTGGCTGGTACGCCTCTCGTCACAACGAAGATGCTGTTGTCGGACGCATCGACTCGCACTTGATGTGCGAAGTTGCCAACCTCCACCGATGGAGACTGCGTCACCACGCGCTCGATCTCACCATTTTCGCGAAGCGCGAGCACGGTGACGCCACTCGGCACGTTGTGCGCGACGAACATGTACGTCCCTGCCGAGTTGCCGATGAGGTGAATGGGTCGCGAGGGGAGAGGCGCGTCTGTTCCGATGCGAGTCAGCGCGCCTGATGTGCCATCGATCGCGAATGCGCTCACGCCGTGGCGGGTCCCCGTGATACCGGGCCCGCCGTCGCTCCACGCTGCATACAGCCACCTCCGCGAGGCACTCGGCCACGCGTTCTGCACGTTGGCGGGCAGCTTCACCGATCCGCGCCGCGTGAGCTGCGCGTTGCTGGCGTCCATGTCGTACCACGTCAGCTCCGGCCCGACACTGGCGTACAGCATTTCGCGTGGTGGCATGTGTCCGCGCGCTCCTGTCGCGCAGCCGTCGAGCAGGAAAACGCAAATGAGCGACGGCCAGCACGCCAGCATGGCGCGGAAGGTGTGACGGTTCAGCGACGCGAAGAAAGGCATGGATGCCAAGATGACCCGTGCTCTCGCGACCCGCTAGCTTCGCGCGCGTGGGGGAATCCCTTCGCGTCGTCAGTAGAGTGCCCGACTGTCCGGACGTCCGTCCCAGGGCACACTTCGTCCATGCATACCTCACTCTCACAAGGCCATCCGCGAATCATTCAGGGTGGCATGGGCATTGGCGTCTCGGGCTGGGAACTCGCCAAGGCGGTCTCCCGCATCGGACAGCTCGGCGTTGTTTCCGGTACTGCGATCGACACCGTCATGATCCGTCGCCTGCAGGACGGCGACGAAGGCGGTCACGTACGCCGCGCAATGGCTGCGTTTCCCTTACCTGCTGTCTGCGAGTATCTACTGCGACACTACTACGTCGAGCTCGGGCAACGCGGTGACAGGCCATATCGCGCTCTGCCCATGTATCGCAAATCAGTCAGTGTGCTGCGTGACCAGATAACGATGGTGGCCAACTTCGTCGAGGTCTGGCTCGCCAAGGAAGATCACGAGGGGGTCGTTGGCATCAACCTGCTGACGAAGGTGCAGATGCCGAACCTCGCGTCGTTGTACGGCGCGATGCTCGCCGGCGTGGACTATGTGCTCATGGGTGCCGGCATCCCGCGTGAGATTCCTGGCGTACTCGACGCTTTGTCCGCCCACCTCCCGGCACGACTGAAGCTCGACGTTGAGGGCGCATCGAGCGCGGAACCGCACGAGCTTGTTTTCGATCCGCGAGAGCATCATCCTGGCCTTCGACCCGACCTGAAGCGACCCTACTTCCTGCCAATCGTTTCCGCGAGTTCGCTTGCGACGACCCTCGCGCGCAAGGCGTCGGGCCGAGTTGATGGCTTCATTGTCGAGGGACCGACGGCTGGAGGACACAATGCGCCACCGCGAGGCGAACCGCGCTTCTCGAGCGAGGGCGAGCCGCTGTACGGTGAACGTGACATCGTAGACCTCGGCAAGATTCGGGAGCTCGGCCTGCCCTTCTGGATTGCCGGCGGCGCCGGAACTCCGGACGGACTTCGCGACGCGATTGCCGTCGGCGCTGCCGGAATCCAGGTGGGGACGTTGTTCGCATATAGCGATGAGTCCGGCCTTTCGCTCGACCTGAAGTCTCGCGTGCTTGCCGGCGTTGCCGCGGGTCACGTCACGGTGCGCACGGATCCTCGCGCGTCGCCAACCGGCTATCCATTCAAGGTGGTTTACGTGGACGGCCTCGAGAACCAGGACGAGCGGCGCGAGCGCAACTGCGACCTCGGATATCTCCGAACTGCCTACCAAACACCGCAAGGAAAACTCGGCTACCGTTGCGCGGCAGAGCCGGTTGATCAGTACGTCGCGAAAGGCGGCGATATTGCCGACACGATCGGACGTCGTTGCCTGTGCAATGGGCTGACCGCGAATATCGGACTGGCGCAGCATCGCAACGGAAGCGATGAGCTTCCCCTGCTGACGAGCGGCGACGATTTGGTCTCGCTCAGTACCTTCGCGAGGGGACGCCTGCGCTACTCGGCAGAAGAGGTGATCGAGCACCTGCTCGACGGGACGGAAGTCGATGAAGCTCAGTCCCACGAGCATCAAGAGGTGGCGCCGCTGAAATAGTTTGCGGCGTTGTCGTCAAGGTGGTTACGCGGATACGAGCGTCTCGACGCGACGCGTTCCTAGTCGCGAGGCGCCCGGCAGGCCGGGAATCGAGAGGAGGAACGAGCAGCCGATAACAGTACCACCCACCTGTTCGATGAGTTCGCACGCGGCGGCGGCGGTGCCACCAGTGGCCAACACATCGTCAACGAGCAACACGCGCGCGGGCGCTGGACACGCATCGACGTGCATTTCCAAACGGTCGGTGCCGTATTCGAGCGCGTACTCCTTTCCGGCAGTGTGCCACGGCAGCTTACCGGGTTTTCTGATTGGGATAAACCCAGCTCCTAACGCAACCGCGATCGGTGCTGCGAAGATGAATCCGCGGCTCTCGATTCCCGCAACGTGCGTAATGCCGTCGGTCTTCCTCGGCGCCGCCATCGCTGCCATGACGTCCTGTAATAACGTCGCGTCCGCGAGCACCGGTGTGATGTCCTTGAAGAGAATGCCCGGCTTCGGAAAATCCGGCACACTGCGCAGAGTCGCCTGTATGCGACGACGGACGTGTTCAATGTTTGTCGCGACGTCCCGTGCGTCGGGCATTGGAGCGCCTAGCGATGAATGGTGAATGGATACGGCAGAGGCGTCGGCAAATCATCCTCGATGACTTCCACCGATGAAACGCCAGCGCCTGTCGGGCCAACATCGAGCGCACGTCGCAGCCGGTCGAGCGACGACGCTTCACCTCCCGCCGCGACCTCCACATCACCGTTCGGCAGATTCGTTACCCATCCGCTGAGGCCGAGACGACGCGCCTCTTCGCGGGCGAACCAGCGAAAGCCGACGCCCTGCACTCGGCCGCTGATGCGGAGATGGAGGAACAGCACGCTACTGCTGCTCCCACCCCTGCGTACCGAACAGCGGCACGAAGCGCACCGGGGCAATGTCCTTCGTCTCGACGCCGGCGCCGCGTCGGGTAACG
>JBDTMO010000494.1:0-4582 GCA_039934235.1 bacterium
GAGCGTAGCGAGTCGAAGGATCTGCACCTCAACAGCGCATGATCGACGCCGCGGCCTTTATCGGGCCCTACCCATTTCGCCACCTCCCGCACCCCGACCCGGACGTCCTGATGCGCGTGCTCGAGCGTGAGCACCTCGATGGCGCCTGGGTCGGCTATCTGCCCTCAGCCTGGCAGCGAGACCCGGCGCCGGGTAATGCTGCACTCTTCAAGGCGCTCGAGTCGTACCCCACGCTCCGTCCTGCGCCCGTCATCAGGCCCGGCTGGCCAGCGTGGGAACGCAGCCTTGATGAAGTGCTCAGCAAGGGCGCCGCTGCTATTCGCGCGTACCCGATGCATTGGGGAATGGGGCCGCACGATCCAGCCATGCGCGATCTCGCTGTGGCCTGCGCGCGACTCGGTGTTCCGCTCTTGCTCACCACGCGCTTTGAAGATCTCCGCCAGCGATCCTCGCTCGACGTCGCGGGAGATCTCACCGCCGCACATGTGCGCACGCTTGCGCGCTCCGATGCCGCGTTGCGACTCGTGGTCACTGGTGCGGGGCGAGATGTGCTCGAAGAAGCACACTGGGGTTTGACGCCAGCGGAGCAGGCGCGCGTGTACTGGGACTTTTCCTGGATATGGGGACCGCCGGAGGATCACTTCGCACATCTTGTTCGCACGATCGGCGCGGAGCGGTTCGTCTATGGCACGCACTGGCCATTGCGTCTCACGCAAAATCCGCGAGCGAATCTCGATCTGCTGCCTCCCGACCTGCGCGACCCCGCCATTACAGACGCGTCCACACTCGCGAGACACGCAGTAGGGAAAACGCTGACTTGAAGGTTTGTTGCCGGTGAGGGAACTTTTTCGAGTTGGTCGCTTGCGGCTACCCCCAACGCCCGATCAAATTGCTGGCCGGTAAGGGGCCTTGTGAATTCGTTCACAAGCACCCCGCGTCCCGTTTTTCCTAGACCCCATCGCGATGACGAAGCGAAGGAAGTGGACTGCGATCCCTGGACTCCTGTTCTTGGGCGTAGGTGCTGTCGTGTTGTCCGCCTATAGTGGCGCCTCCTCATCGCAAGGCAATGGCCCCGATCAGCCGATCAAGTTCCCCCATCCCCGGCACGCTGGGCCGGTGGCAAAGGGTGGACTCGCCATGAATTGCCTCTATTGCCACAACAACGCCAACAAGTCCGCCGACGTCGGCATGCCCGCGGTCAGCACATGCATGGGCTGCCATGCCTCAGTCGTCGGCACGACCGATCAGGCGAAAGCCGAAATCAAGAAGATCGTGCAGTACGCGGACTTCGCCGGCGCTGGAAAGAATGCCAAGCCCATTCCGTGGGTCCGCATCCATAAGGTGCCGGAGTACGTGCACTTCCCACACGTGCGCCACGTGAACGCCGGCGTCACCTGCCAGACCTGCCACGGGCAAGTGCAGAACATGACCAAGGTCTATCAGTACTCCTCCCTGAACATGGGGTGGTGCGTGAATTGTCACGTGAACGGCTACGATCCCAAGGAAGGGCAGAAGGCGGCAGGCTACGACAGCGTGCCGCCGGCCAACTACGGGGGCGGCGTTCCCTACGGAACCGCGGGCTCCGTCGCCGGCATCATGACTGGCGCCTCGGCGACACGAGCGCCCGGCGCGCCTGGCGCCGTCACACTTGCCGCGACGCCGTCGTCGGAGCGCCGTCGCGCCCGATACGACTGCGCCGCCTGTCACTACTAGCTGCGGTCATGCAGCCGCCACGAGTTGTCGTCCTGCGCAAAGCGAAGGACCTGCACCTTTGCGATGCATCCACGAGAAGAATGAGGACGAGCCGCACATGAGCAACGACACGGAGTCGAAGGGCGTCAAACGCCGCGACTTCCTCAAGGTTTTGGGCACCGCAGGCGCCACCGTCACCACGGTCGGCTGCAGTACCGACAAAGTCGCCAAGCTGATTCCCTATCTGGTGCATCCCGACCAGACCGTGTCCGGCGTGTCGACGTATTACACGACCACGTGTCGCGAGTGCGCCGCCAGTTGCGGACTTGTCGCCGAAACGCGCGACGGGCGCACGACGAAGCTCGAGGGCAACCCCGAGCATCCCGTGAACAAGGGCGCACTCTGCGCGCGTGGACAGTCGGCATTGCAGGGCCTGTACAATCCCGATCGTCTCCGCGGTCCGATGGTCAAGGAGAACGGCGCGTGGAAGGCCATCGAATGGGACGCTGCCCTTACGCTCGTCAGCCAGAAACTCGGCGAAGCGAAAAGCCGCGGCGGCGCCGCAAACGCCATCTTCCTCAACCAGCACGAGACAGGAAGCTTCCCGTCATTCCTCGACGCGTGGCTCGCCGGCTTCGGCATGAAGCCGCACCTCAGCGTTGACTTCGAGGCAGACAGTGCAGTCATCGAGGCCAATCGTCGCACCTACGGTGTTGCGTGGCCAAAGCTCTCGTTCAGCGACGCGAAGCTCATCGTGTCGTTCGGCGCCGACTTCCTCGAGACGTGGGGCATGTCCGTCCCGCAGCAGCTCGACTTTGCCGACGCGCGCGCGAAAATCGAAAACGCCCCGCGCTTTGTCTACATCGGTCCACGTCGGTCATTGACTGGTCTGAATGCCGACCAGTGGATCGCGTGCAAGCCGGGCACTGAGCTCGCCATTGCAAACGCCCTCGCGGGCAAGGGCTCCATCGCCGATGCCGCGAAGGCGAGCGGTGTCGCGGAAGCAACGCTGACACGCTTGCAGCAGGAGTTGGCCGCCGCGAAGCCAGCGCTCGTGCTCGCCGGGTCCTCCACATCGAATGCGCTTGACCTCGCCCTCGCTGTGGCAGCGGTCAATCAGGCAAGCGGCGCTGTTGGCACCACGATTCGCCCCGCAGAAGCGCTCAGCGCGTTCGACGGCGCGGCTCGTTTCAGTGATGTCGTCGCTGCGACGGAGCGGATGCGCGCGGGGCAGGTGCCCATCGCTTTCGTTCGCGGCGTGAACCCGGCGTACAATCTTCCCGCCGGTGCAAAGTTCGCCGAGGCGTTCGGAAAGGTGCCGTTCAAGGTCAGCTTCTCGATGTATCCGGACGAGACGACTGAACTGTGCGACCTGATTCTACCGGACCTGCACTCACTCGAGTCGTGGGGAGATGCGGAAGCGGCGAAAGGCACCATGTCGCTGCAGCAGCCGACGATGGATCCGGTGTTCAACGGCACGCGCGCAACGGCAGATGTCCTCATTCAGCTCGCGCAAAAGGATCCCGCGAACGCGGCGAAGTACGCACAGAAGGACTATCGCACCTGGTTGATCAGTCGCTTCCCAGGAGGAATGAACGCGTTTACCGCCGCACTGCAGAAAGGTGTGGCGTCCGGGTCGACAGCCGCGCGGACTCCGCTGCTCGCCGCCGCTGAGGTGAAGGCACCCCAGCAGCTTGACCAAACGCAGGGCGACTTCTTCCTCGTCACATACCACTCCCCAGTGCTTGGCGATGGCCGCGGCGCGAACAAGCCGTGGCTCCTGGAGCTTCCCGATCCAGTCACGAAAGTCCTGTGGAGCTCGTGGGTCGAGATTCATCCGGAAACCGCGAATAAGCTCGGCATCGAGCGCGGTGACTTCGTCGAGGTGAAAACGGCCAGCGGCACCGTGCGGGCGCCCGCCTATCTCTACCTCGGCATTCGCACCGACACGATCGCGCTTGCGATTGGGCAGGGGCACAGTGCGGTCGCGAAGCTCTCAGATCACGATGGCAAGAACGACAAGACGATTCCGATGCAGTGGGGCTATGGTCGCTACGCGCGCAATCTCGGAGTCCGCGCGCACGACCTCCTCGTTTCCTCATCAGATGCAGCAGGCGGCTTCGCGCTGACGAGCACCAAGGCGACGCTCACGAAGACGGCTGATCGCGAGATCCTCATTTCGACCGAAGGCTCCGCGCGCCAGCATGGTCGTGGAATCGCGCAAGCCATTCCGCTTGCGGCACTGCTCGCCGGTGGTAAGGGCGATGCCAAGGTCGGAGAGGAAGTAAAGGCCAAGGAGGGCGAGCACGAGGAGCACGTTCCAGGCGAAGCGAGTCATGCATTCCTTCCTGGCCTCCGCTCGCCCGTTGCCGCCGACGCGCAAGGCCAACTCGGCGCGACGACATCGGACGATCATGGCACGTACAAGGGCATGTACGCGCCCAACCATTGGTCGGGCATGGCCAATCGCCGCTGGGCGATGACCATCGATCTCGCTCGGTGCACCGGCTGCTCGGCATGCGTCACCGCGTGTTACGCGGAAAACAATATTCCGACAGTTGGTGCGTCCTGGCAGAACGCCACGATCTACGCAGTTGCAAAGCCGGGCTTCAACATCACGCGCGGTCGCGAGATGAACTGGCTACGGCTCGAGCGTTATTTCGAAGGCGCCGACGAAGGGCAGTTCACTGAAGATTTCGAGGCGCGCTTTGTCCCCATGCTCTGCCAGCATTGCGGCAATGCTCCGTGCGAGCCGGTCTGTCCGGTCTACGCGACGTACCATGCGCCGGATGGCTTGAATGTGCAGGTCTACAATCGCTGCGTCGGTACGCGCTATTGCAGTAACAACTGCCCATACAAGGTTCGGTACTTCAACTGGTTTGGGTACGGC
>JBDTMO010000495.1:0-4577 GCA_039934235.1 bacterium
CGCTACGCTCGCTCAGGATGACAAACGACTCGCTGCGCTCGCTCAGGATGACAAAGTGGTTACTGCTCCACCAACACCAGATAGCGTGACGATGCCCAGAACTTCGATGCATCGGCGACGTGAAGGTTTCCCCTGAACGAATTCTTGTCGCGCTCCGTGACGACCGCATCATCCAGGCTCTGGCGCGAGACAACGCGATAGCGGCGAGTCGTGTCCGGTACGGTAATCATCTGGACCTGGCGTTGATCGACCGCCGTGAACCCTTGAGGGTCGAGATTACGGGCGATCTGCAGCGTACGTCCCGGATGCGCGAACAGCAGGTTGGCGCCGCCTTCGCGGACGATGATACCGCGCCGTACCAGTTCATCCTCGCTGCCAATCACGTAGTAGGCCTTGTTGCTGGCCGTCTCCGTTGCCACCAGCGTTTCCTTCACCGTCGACAGGTTCGACGCGAGTTGCACGGTTGCCGTCTTGAGGCTGTCGATGCGGATCGAGAGCGCTTCGATGGTTGCGGTCTGACGCTTGATCGTCGCGTTGAGGTCGGTGATCATGTCCTCATCGCTCTGCAGCTGCTTCTGCAAAGCAACGTTCGAGGAGTTCGCCTTCGCGAGCGCCGCAGAGGTTGCGCGTGCGCGCGCGACGAGTGCGTCGACGCGAGCCATGACGACCTTGCGATTCTCGATTTGCCGAGCGAGCGGATCGAGTTCGCTGTTGACCTTCTTGCCCTTGGCCAGCCCCTTCACGCTCGACACACTGCTGTCGATATGCATGATGAAGTCGTCGGCCTGGAGCACGACTCTCGTGAGCGAGTCCTTCTGTGCCGAAAGCTGCGTGACGAGCTCCGCCCGTTGCGTCGAGAGGACGACCGCGGTGCTGTCGGCGTGTTGGTGCTCTGCGTTTGGCGCGCAACCGACGAGGGCGAAAGCGGACGCAGCGGCGAGAGACGTAATACGAAGACTGATCATTTGTGGCTCTTGGTGAACGCGGTCGGCACACAAGAAGTGGTATCGGACGAGCGTGCCGCACTCGCCGGACCTGTTGGCATCGGGGCAAACTGCTACGCATGAGGCCATGCGCGCGCGTGCGCACCGCACAAATACAGCGTGATGCGCGACACGCAAATTGGCTCGAGGCGAGCCCTGCATCACGCCGCCCCGCAGGAGCGAACGCGAGTGTGGGCACAGTGGTCAGCGCAACACCTCCGTCCTGTCACAATCGGAGTTTGCGTCGCCAGGAGGAAGCCCGGATTAAGCCGACATTACGTTTCGATAAATGCCCTCGATGGCGATTGATTCGGCGCGAATGGCAGGCGCAGTATTGCAGCGCTCCATGCGGTTCACTCAGTATGAGGAGTCTGCGATCAATGCTGCCGTTTCGCGCTGCGAGTTGTGGCGTGCTCATATGCCTTGCCGCCGCACACGCGTCTGCGCAGGAGCGCGGCGCGGTACGACTGCACGAACTCGTGAGCGGACTCACCGTCACTCCGCGGGTGCTGATCATCGGCGCGGGTCCGGCCGATGCCGACGCCGATCTCATCGCGTGGCTCGCAAAAGGTCGCATGATTCAGACCGGCTACCTCTCGCTCACGCGCGGCGAGAGCAAGCCGAACTTCACCGGCGTGGAATCCGGCGCGTCGCTCGGTGCAGTTCACGTCGAGGAAATGCTTGCTGCGCGGAGACTCGATGGCGGCGAGCAATACTTCACGCGCGCGTATGACATCGGGAGCGTGCGCAACAGCGAGCAAGCCTTTAGGCAATGGGATCGCAAAACACTGCTCGGCGACATCGTGGCGATTGTTCGCTCGTTCAGGCCGCATCTCATCGTCACGCCTGCAGCGCTGGACTCAGCCGATCACGACGGACAACGGCAGGCGGCCGCTGAGCTGGCGCGCGAGGTGTTCGATGCGGCGCTCGACACAGTGCGCTTCAGCCGCGTGGCGTATGGGATGCCGTGGTCGCCGCTGAAGCTGTACGAACCCGGCCCAGGATTGACGATTGATGCGCACGAGTCCGACCGGCTGCGCGGTGTGTCGTACGCCGATATCGCTGTCGACAGCAGATCGCAGCTGCGCTCGATCGGGTTCGAGACGGCACCGTGGCAGCGAGACGGAATCGTCCGCCTGCACCGCATTGCGTCGCGTACCGGCGAGA
Organism: bacterium; assembly: GCA_039934235.1. Taxonomy (GTDB): domain Bacteria; phylum Gemmatimonadota; class Gemmatimonadetes; order Gemmatimonadales; family Gemmatimonadaceae; genus AG11. The sequence goes on from JBDTMO010000495.1 coordinate 2,151, forward strand.
GCGCGCCAAGCGAAGCATCCATCTTCGACGGCGTCGACACGACCTTTGCGCGCCTTCAGTCGGGTACTCTGCCGGACGTTGCGCGGAAGCTTGTGCAGCTCGCCGCGATGGCCGATTCCGCGCGCACGCTCCTCGACGTCGAGCATCCGTCACGCATCGCCGAGCTGCTCGGCCGCACGTACCAGCTCGCGTCGATCGTGCGCAAGGACCTCCCCTCGTGTCGGCACCCGTCACGCGATCTCGCAACGGCGGCGGGCACACGCATTCGCCCATGCGATGCGCGGTGGCTCGATCTCGATGCGTCCATCGACCGCTTTGAGCAGCATGCGTCCGACGCCACGCTTGCGGCGGCGGGTATCTCGTTCGAGTCCGTGGCCGACCGTGAGTTTCTCGCGACTGGAGATACCGCGCACGTTGTCGTGACCGTGTTCAATCACGGCGACTCCACAGTTCTGCTCAACGATATTACGGTTTCCGGTGCTGTTCCTGTGCGAATGACCGACGCGATTCGAATACCGCCGCACGGCACCGTCAAGCTCGATCGATCCGTCGTAACGCTTGCCTACGCGCATCCGTGGTGGATATGGAAGCGCGAAAAGAATTTCTACCCGCAGAGCACGACGCCGCTCGACGCAGTCGCTCGGCAAGAGCCAATGCCGAAGGAATGGATCGCGAACTCCATCGCGATCCCCGAAGACATGCGCCGCCTGAGTGACGTGACGGCAACCGTGACACTTGGCGGAACAACTGTAAGCGCGAGCGTAGGCAGCGTGTCGTTCAAATCAGCGGATCCCGTGCTGGGCGTACGCGATCGCGCGGTGAGCGGCGTGCCCGCAGTAACGCTTGGCTTCGAGCGCGCGCTTGAATGGGCCCAGGCAGGGAAGCCACTGCGGAAACAGGTTCGCGTGTCGTTGAAGTCGTACTCCGACCAGCCGCAGAAGTTTGCGTTGAAGCCCGCGCCGTCGGAGGGCATGCGTCTCGATTCGATGCCAGCGTCCGTTGTGCTCTCGCCGCGTGAGTGGCGCGAGGCGTCGATACTGGTTCGCGGAACACCAAAGCAAGCGCGCTACGAGCTTGGTCTGCTCGGCGCCGCACGCGCCGACACTTTCTCGTCGGGTTTTCGAACAGCGCAGTACTCGTACTTGCCGCCGCTGCACTTCTTTCGCGGCTCGTCCGTGCACGTGCAAGGAGTCGACATCGAGATTCCGGCGCGCCTCAGCGTGGCGTACGTGCGTGGAGCCGGCGACGACGCGGACGCAGCGCTCAAGCAGCTTGGCGTCCCAGCGTATGCGCTCAACAATGAGGGCCTGCTTCGGTTCGATCTCGAAGGGATGAGCACACTCGTCATTGGCCCAAACGCCTTTCGCATTGATCCGGGTTTGCTAGGGCAGGGGCCGCGCTTCGCGGAGTTCGTGAGGAAGGGCGGCACGCTTGTCGTGATGAATAACCCGCAGGCCGTGATGCAACCGGGCGTGCTGCCGTTCCCCGTGTCGTTTGCGACGCCGCTGGCCGAGCAGGTTGCCGCGGAGGATGCGATGGTGACGCCAATCGATCAGCGTGCGCGGCTACTCAGCTGGCCGAATGCCATTCGCGCGGAGGATTGGGCGGATTGGGTTGGCGCGCGCGCGGTGTCCGTGCCGACGACTGCTGACGCGCGCTACGCGAAGGTCGTCGAGATGCATGACGCCAATGAAAAGGAGAATCGCAACACGATCCTCGTTGCGACGCTCGGGAAGGGACGCGTGATCTATACGACCATCACCTTCCCGCAGCAGATCGCGAACGGAGTTCCCGGCGCAATGCGGCTGTTCGTCAATCTTCTTAGCGCGGGACTTCCTGTCGAAGGAAAAGTGGCGAGCGGAACGCCCTAAGCCCGCATGTAGTGACAGGTATACCCACCCGGATTCTTCTTGAGATAATCCTGGTGGTACTTCTCGGCGCTGTACCACGTGCCAGCCGGCTCGATTGACGTCGTGACGCGGCCTTTCCATTTGCCCGAAGCGTCGATGCGCGCCTTAACGCGCTCAGCGATTTCCTGTTGCTCGGGGGTCTGGGGGAAAATGGCGGACCGGTACTGCGTGCCGGTGTCGTTGCCTTGACGGTTGAGCGTGGTTGGATCGTGCAGCTTGAAGAACCACTGCTCGAGCAGGGTCTCGAAGCTCAGTACAGACGGATCGAACTCCACACGTATCGCCTCGGCGTGTCCCGACTTGCTGTCGTGGGTGTCGTGATACGTCGGATTTGCGAGCCATCCGCCGGTGTAGCCGACGTCGGTGTCGAGCACGCCGGGGACGGAGCGGAGGATTTCCTCTACGCCCCAGAAACAACCGCCAGCCAACACGGCAACTTCAGTTGAACTCATCGCAGGAACGGTGAACGGTGAACGGTGAACGGTGAACAGTAACTAAAGCTGTCGAAGCTCAATAC
>JBDTMO010000496.1:0-4564 GCA_039934235.1 bacterium
GTTGACGAGGTGCATCATGCCCACGCCGCGCTCGTCCTGCTGGAACGTCGCGATCTTCTTCGAGTCGGGCGACCACATCACGATCGGGCGATCCGAGTGCTGCCAGCCGGCGTTGTCCGTCGCGTACCCGAAGCTCTTGACGCCGTCCTTGGTGAGCTGCGTCTCCTTACCAGTCGCGACGTCCTTTGCCCAGAGATTGAAATCCTTGATGAACACCGCGCGCTTGCCATCGGGCGAGCGCACTTCCGGACGCGCACCGCCTGCCCCGCCACGACGACCGCCGGTTGCCGCGGGCGTGGCCGCCTCACGATCGTCCATTGCCGTTCCGCAACGGCCCGTTTCGGTATTGCAGTCGAAACTACGCACGCCAACGCGTACGCGAATCGAGCCATCCGGCAGGTACTCGTATGCGTTGAAGGGCAGCGCATTTCCCGAGTACGTCGCGCCTGCCGCGGCCGAAAGTCCGGCGGCGACCTTTGCCTGATCGAAGGCGAGGGCGCGACTGGCCTTCGCTGGATCGACGAGAATGAATTGCGACCCGCCAGGCGTCGTGGTCCGATACCAGAAACGGTCATTCGGCAGCCAGGTGGGCCGGACCCCGGCGCCGAACACCAGCGGCGTGGTGGTGGGAGCAAGAGTGCGTTCCGCGCGACCGTAGTCGGCTGCGGTAACGACGCGCGGTTGTTGCGCGCCAGAAGACATCACTGCGCTTGCGGTCGCCACAATACCAGCGGCGACGCAGAGTCTGAAACGTGGTGACATGCGTGTTCTCGAGACGAAAGGATTGCGGGCGTGCGAGAGACTTGACCCCAATTATACGGCGATGCATCGCCGGGCGTTCCCGATGGTGCCCATCGATGCAAACGTCTATTGTGGGGCAACCCGGCCATGCGCAGAAGACCATGCCAGAGCTGCCTGATGTCACCGTCTACGTCGAAGCAATCCACGAGCGCGTCCACGGACAGCCGCTAGCGGCGTATGCCATCCTGAGTCCGTTCGTCCTGCGCACGGTCGAACCGAGCCTCGATGACCTTGTCGGCCGCGTCGTCAGCAGCGTCGAACGACTCGGCAAGCGCATCGTGCTTGGATTCGGGGGCGAGCTCTTCATGGTGATTCACCTGATGATCGCCGGTCGATTCCGCTGGTTCGACGCTGGAGCGCGCAAGAAAATTCCAGCACGCATTGCCCTTGCCGAGCTCGAGTTTCCGTCGGGCTCGCTCGTCCTGACGGAAGCGGGCAGCAAACGGCGTGCGTCGCTCCACGTGGTGCGCGGCAGGGAGGCGCTCACGCAGTTCGACCGTGGGGGACTGGAGGTCCTGGATGCGACGCTGGTGCAATTCGCCGAGCGTCTCGCGAGGGAGAATCACACGCTCAAGCGGTCGCTGACGGACCCCAGGCTCTTCAGCGGCATCGGTAACGCCTATTCCGACGAGATCCTCCATCGCGCTCGGCTGTCGCCCCTCAAGCTCACGAGCAAGCTCGCTCCGGAGGAGACGTCGCGTCTCTTCGACGCCACGCGTGAGACGCTCGTCGCGTGGACCGATGAGATGCGCGCGGAGGCAAGGAACGGTTTTCCGGAAAAAGTGACGGCGTTTCGCGAAGGCATGGCGGTGCACGGCCGGTACAAGCTGCCGTGTCCCGTGTGCGCGACGCCGGTGCAGCGCATCAGGTACCGGGACAACGAAACGAATTATTGCGCGCGATGCCAAACTGAGGGACGACTGCTCGCGGACCGCGCTCTCTCGCGGTTGCTGCGGCAGGATTGGCCAAAGACAATCGAGGAGCTGGAGGGCTAGCGGCATATTTTGGCTGGACACCGTTGCGCTTTCCGCCGAACTTGTGAGTGTGCGTTCCCTGGAGACCAGCATGCAGTACCCGCAATCACGACGACAATTCCTCGGCGCCTGCGCGGCGGCTTTCGCGTCGGTGGCGTTGCCTATCCGAGCGTTGCGCGCGTCGGCGCCACGGGTGCCTCGCGGCCCGCATCCCGTTCCTCGGCCCGGTATCACGGCCGCCAAGGTACTCACGAAGGAACAGCTGACGGACAAGCCGAAGCTCGTGTCGCTGTTCGATTCGGTACGTGAGATCCCGGAGGTTGTCGATGGGATTCGCTGCAACTGCGGCTGTTCGCACACCGACGGCTTCTATTCGCTGCTGACGTGCTATGAAGGAAAGGACGCGATGGCGAAGGAGTGCGCCGTGTGCCAGGGTCAGGGCCGGCTTGCCGCTCGTCTGCACAAGGCGGGCAAATCGCTCGATGAGATTCGTTTGGCGGTGGACGCGAAGTTCGGCTGATGTCTCCGTCAGGTTGACGTATTAGGCAACAGCAAACCAGCAAAACACACAGCAACTGCTTCATCACGTCGTCACTGAACCGCAACGATGCGTAATCAATCGCGACTTCTCCTCGCTTTGGCAGCAGCGTTGCTTGCTGCGCCGCACTCCGCATTCGCGCAGATACGCGCCAGCGAACTTGGAACGATGACGCAAGTCATCGACGGCACGAAGATCAGCATGCAGTACTCTCGCCCTCGTGTGAGAGGCCGCGATCCGCTGTGGGGCACCAGTGTCGTGCATTGGGGCGAGGTGTGGACGCCGGGCGCCAATTGGGCCACGACGCTCGACGTCGACAAGGACATCAAGCTGGAAGGACATCGCGTGCCCAAGGGGAAGTACGCCATGTGGATGGTGGTGCGAGAGTCCGGCGACTGGACCTTGGTACTGGACCCGAAGTCGAAGATGTATCACATGGATCCGCCCGACTCCAACACGACACAAATTCGTTTTTTGGTGCACGCAACGGCAGCGCCCTTTGCAGAGGTGCTCACGTGGTCAATGCCTGATGTTCGCTCCAACGGCGGCACGCTCGCGATGAACTGGGAAAAGAAGCGTGTCGCGATGGACCTCGAGGTCGAGCCATCGCTCCAGATCACGATGGCGGAAAACGAGGCGAAGCCCTACCTGGGCAGGTACGTCTACACGGAGAAGGATTCGACGGGCAAGGACGGAAAGACGAGCATCTTCATCGTCGACTACGAGAACGGCACGCTGAAGGGTGCGTGGGACCCCGCGGACAATTACATGAAGCACTTCGCGCTCATCCGCATCGCGCCTGACTGGTTCGCCCCCGGGATCTACGACAAGAAGGGCGTCGTGTACGAAGTGCTTCGCCCGGACATGACCATCGAGTTCACGCGCGTGAACGGTCGTGCGATGACGATTGAACTCCGCGACGAGGACGACAAGGTGTTCGCGACGGGAACCCGCACGCCGTAGCAGGTTGGGCCAGAGCTATCGCGAGCATCACGTCACGCTCGGCGCGCGAAATGGAAGTCGGAACGGCAGCTTGGTGGTGTTCACGAGCAATACGCTCACGAGGATGATCACGAGCCCGACGAGCATTCCGGCCGTAATCGATTCACCGAGAAAGATCGCGCCCCACAGCATCCCGAACACGGGCACCAGGTACGTCACGGTTTGCGTGCGAATTGGCCCAATCTCCGCGATGAGATAGAAGTAGAGGAGAAACGCGAGCGACGTGCAGAGCACCGCGAGCGCGAGCACCGCCCACATCGCGCCAGCAGGAATCGGGAACCGGGGCGGATTCAGCATCGCGGGGATGATCAACCACGTGGCCGCGCCCATCTGCTGACCGAGCGCGATAGAGCTCGACGGCACATGCGACAACTTGTGCTTCACGTAGATCCCGGCAAAGCCGTAGCTCGCGGACGAGAGCATGAGCGCCGCCACGGCGAGCAGCGTCTCTCGCGAAAGCGCCATCGGGCTCCATCCGACCAGCACCGTCACACCGGCGACGCCGAGCACGAGTCCGACGATGCGTCGCGCGCTGATGTGCTGCCGAAGCCACACGGCACCGATCACAACACTGAAGAGTGGAATCGTTGCGCCCAGGACAGCCGCGATCGAGGCGGTGACGTGCATTTCCGCACGCGCGATCAGCGTAAAGGGAATAGCGCCATGGACCGCGCCGAGTACGAGGAGCGGTCCTGCGTTTGCGCGGATGCCTTCAGTCGGACGTCCAGTCAGGCGCAGGCCCACAGCGAGTACCGCGGCAGCAATGATCACGCGCGCCGCCATCAAGCTCGTCGGACCGAATGCAGGCACCGCGATGCGAATGAGGAGATACGACCCGCCCCACAAGGCAGCGAGCGAGAGGAGTGCGAGCAGCTGCTTCACAGTCATGTGCGATGGGCCTCGACCAACGTTGGTAGATTCTATTCGACACGGACAGCGCGATCCGCTGCGCCGATGCAATCAACGTAGGCCCTCCTACCCTCATGCCGAAATGAGCAATCGCTCACGTCGCGACGCGATGACATGACAGACGCGCAGCTTGAAGCGCTCGTCGCCGTCGCCGATTCGGGCAGCTTCACCCAAGCCGCTCGGCGACTTGGGCTTACGCAGTCGGCCGTGAGCCATGCTGTGACAGGTCTCGAGCAGTCGCTCAGCGTGGCGCTCATCGATCGTTCCGCGCAGGGCGCTCGCCTTACGAACGCCGGCGAGCGCGTGATCCAGCATGCGCGCCAGATTTTGCCGCTCAAGG
>JBDTMO010000497.1:0-4560 GCA_039934235.1 bacterium
CCTCTTGAATGCCATTCAAGCGCTCTCCCAACTGAGCTACGCCCCCGGGGCCTGCAACAACGAGAGCCCTACACAACGAAAACACTCGTTCCCGCAGGAACCACCATATATAGCGGTGGGTATATGTGATGTCAACAAATCGGGGCTGGCGGAATCCCAATAGGCCGGTAATTTGCACCGCCTCAGGGCTCTCAGGCTCGGAGTGCAGAAAAGACCTCGACATCGCGCGTTTTTTGCCGCGCGAATGTCCCGGTTCAAGACAATCAACGTAGCCACGCGACGCACCGCTCGACCCGTTCTCGATTCGGAATTCGGTGTTACAACAGTTCGGTTCGTCGCAGCTCATAGATGCCTACTCTCACGCGTAGGACCTGTACGAGGCACCCATGACAGAACTTAAGAAGCCAGTGCGTCGCCGTCGCGCGGCCCCTGCGGGGATCGCGCCCAACGAGCCCGAGCGCGACATCCTCGATCAATACCTGTACGAAGTTTCCACATACCCGCTGCTCAAGGGCACGGAAGAAATCGACATCGCGAAGAAAATTCGCGCCGGCGATCAGGATGCACTCCAGGAGCTCGTCAAGCGCAACCTGCGCTTCGTCATCTCCGTGGCCAAGAAATACCAGAACCGCGGATTGCCCCTCATCGACTTGATCGGTGAAGGCAATGTCGGCCTGCTCACCGCCGCCCGAAAGTTCGATCCCGATCAGGGCGTCAAGTTCATCTCGTACGCCGTGTGGTGGATTCGTCAGGCCATCCTGTCTGCGCTCGCACGCCAGGGTCGCACCGTTCGTGTTCCGCTCAACCGCACAGCCGATCTCTCGCGCATCATCAAGGCGAGCGAAATTCTGCGGCAAAAGCTGAACCGCGAGCCGAGCCCGGAAGAATTGGCAACGCTCACGGGTTTGTCGGTCGACGTCGTGCAGTCACTCGCTGCGCTCAACACCAGCGACGTGCGACTCGACGCGCCGATGGATCCCGAAGGCGACCGTTCGCTCATCGAGCGCTTCGTTGCTGACGAGATGCCGGACACAGAGGAGGAAGCAATGAACCGCTTCCTCACGGACGAAATCGAACAGGCGCTGTCCACGCTACCGCCACGTGACGCAAAGGTCCTGCGCCTCTACTTCGGCCTCGAAGGCGGTCGCGAACACACACTCGAAGAAATCGGCAGCATGCTCGGCGTCACGCGCGAGCGGGTTCGTCAGCTCCGCGATCGGGCGCTCAAGCGACTCCGCGAAGGTGACGTGGGGCGCGCACTCGGGAGCTTTGCCGCCTGACCGGAACGCGCCGAAGTACAGCACGAAGAAGGGCCGGACTCGCTCGAAAGCGACTCCGGCCCTTCAGCTGTTCCGGACGGCCAAGCGCGCCTATGAGCCGCTCGGTCCAAAAGCGCAAGGTCTGGTGACAGTTCGACACACGTATCACTTTTCTGCTCTCATTTCGCGGCCGTGGTTCTGGCCTCTCGTCCTCTCGCCCACCTCGTCCTTAGTTCCGTGATTCAGCTCAAGGACGTCCACAAGAGCTTCGGCCCCAAACGTGTCCTCGATGGCTTCACCCTCGACGTTGCCGAGGGCGAAACCATGGTCATCATCGGATATTCTGGCACGGGGAAGTCGGTCGCCATCAAGCACATCGTCGGGCTACTCGAGCCCGACTCCGGCGAAGTGTTGGTGGACGGACTCAACGTCCCCGAACTGCCGCGCCGCGAGCTGTACGCGCTTCGCTCGAGAATCGGCTACGTCTTCCAGTTCGCCGCGCTGTTCGACTCGTTCACCATTGGCGAAAACGTCGCGATGGGACTGCGAAAGCAGGGCGAGCTCGACGAACGCGAGATCATCACGCGTGTCGACGAAGCGCTCGACCTCGTTGATCTTCCGGGTGTGAACGATCGCTATCCCGCCGAGCTGTCGGGCGGCATGCGCAAGCGCGTTGGCATCGCGCGCGCCATCGCGCTGCGGCCCAAGTACATCCTCTACGACGAACCAACCACAGGCCTCGATCCGGTCACCAGCGCGGTGATCGATCAGCTGATGGTGCGCATGCGCGAGAAGCTCAATGTGACGGGCATCGTCATCACGCACGACATGCGCAGTGCATTCACGGTCGGCACGCGCATCGCGATGCTGTACGAAGGTCGCGTGCGGTGGGAAGGGACCGTCGCCGAGATTCAGGTCACGAAAGATCCAATCGTGCGGCAGTTCGTTGAGGGGCGTCCAAACCTCGACGGAGACGGCGTGCCTGTATCAGGCGCCGCCGCTGCGGCGTCGGCCTGAGGCTCCTGACAGATGACGCGTGCCCGAGCACAGCAGGAGACGTCCGCGGGCGGCGTCGTGTATCGAGTGGATAGCGACGCGCCGCTGTACCTGCTCATTCGGGACAGCTACCAGAACTGGGGATTTCCCAAGGGACACCTGGAATCCGGCGAGCGCGCGGAGGATGCGGCGTTGCGCGAGGTGCGCGAGGAAACGGGCATTGACGATGTGGCCCTGCGCGGCACCATCGACACCATCGATTGGTATTTCCGCTTTCGTGGCCGCCTCATTCACAAAGTGTGTCACTTCTTCCTGATGGAAACGGGGCAGGCACACACATCACCACAGCACGCGGAGGGAATTACCGCGTGCCGGTGGGTTGATTACGCCGCCGCGAGATCCGCAATCTCCTACACGAACGCTCGGCTCGTTCTTCGACAGGCGCAGGAAATGATCACCGGCGTCGTGGAGAGCGACGTAGGATGACCGCCTCGAAGGAGATTACGTCCGCACCGGGGGTTTCTGGACTGCGGACGCATGCGCCTCCTCCAACAATTCTCCTCTACACCAATCGAGAGCGTGCGCGGGCGCTGGTGCGCTCTGCGTTCCCCCGTCGTCGCGCGCGGGTGGTCATGACGCGTACGCCTGAGGAACTCGACGCAGCGTTTCGGGTCTCGCTGGTGGATGCGGTCGTGATCGATCTTGCAGGGGCGCAAGAGGAGACATGGCGAGCCGCGGCATTGTCGCGTGAGTTTCCAAGCATTCCTTTCTTCGGGCTGTCGGCTCTTCGCGCCGCGGAGTCGCCGGCACTTGCCCAGTGCGCCGTGCTGGAATTTGCGGATGTATTGGTCGAGTCCGTAGACGACAGCGTCGCGCGCGATCTTGTCTTGCGCCACGCCTTTTCAACGCGATTCGCCACCGCGCTCGCGGATCCCCCGGACGCACTCGGCCTCGATACACCACTCCAACGAGCGGCGTGGCGAAGCGTGGTGGCGTGGTCGGGTCGGCCGGTTCGGACGCAGTTGCTGGCGGACGCGATCGGTGTGACTCGCGAGCACCTGAGCCGCACGTTCGCTGCGTCGGGGGCGCCGAACCTCAAGCGCGTGATCGACCTCGTGCGCCTCATTTCCGCCGCAGAGCTTGCGAAGAATCCAGGATATGACGTTCGCGACGTCGCCACCGTGCTGGACTTCGCCAGTTCATCCCATCTTTCGAGCACCGCGCAGCGAGTCGTCGGCATGAAGCCGGCCTCACTCGCGCGTCTACGGGCGGTGGACTTGGTCGACCGCTTCATAAAGGGGCACGGGCGGAGTCGGGGCTAGCCGCCGGCGCCGCACTTCTGGCGCGCGTCGACGAGTCAGCATCTGCAACTTGTCGATCGAGGTAGACGATATACCCCGCCAGGAGACGAGCGACTTGGCTGGCTCGCGCTGTGAGTTCGGTGAATGAGCCGGCGGGTATCAGATCGGCGTGGCGTGCGATTGCGAGCTCAGTTTCGAGCCGGAGGAGGGCGCATTTTGCCGCGATGTACGATGCGCGTTGCTCTTGGACGGTGTGCCGTCCGTACCCTTCTGCAATGTGAGTTCCGACGGCGATTGCCGTCGCCATGACCGCATCGCTGACGCTTTTCGTCTCGCGGCGGATGCTTTGGCGGAGGGCGCGAATGACGTCCCCCGCCAGGGACACTGACTCTTGCCAGACTCTGAGTTCGCGGACGCCTGATGACATGGACCGATGATAGCTGGGCGAGTAGCAGGCTCCGTCACCAAATCCACGCGTCGTGAATCGATCTGTTGCAGTCGGGAGCACGGCTTAGCGGTCGCAGGTGCCCCGGGTAATTGGGGCCGAGCCCGCGCCACAGCGTAGCGCCACACCGCCAGCCATCCTGCTCGAAAGAGCTAGCGCAACCACAAGTGCAAAATCAAACGGCAAAATCAAACGGCAAAATCAAACGGCAAAATCAACTGCCTGTCACGGATTTCGCGGAAACGCGCGGATAAAGCAACTGCAATTTTCTGGCTTTTCGTTGTATCCGCGCTTTTCCGCGAAATCCGTGATAGCAGTTGCAGTTGAAGTTGCAGTGGGATCCGCGCTGTTTCCGCGTGATCCGCGATGAGGCAGTTGCTGTTGCTTGTTGCAGTTGCAGTTGCGGTTGCGGTTGCACCCCCAATCCAGCGCGATTCAGGGAGCGTTTTGAATTTCCGCCCGAACGCACCGTTGCAGTGTCGAAGTCAAGCCTCTGGGAGCTGTGAGCCACCCATGCGGAACCCGTCGAGAATCCGACACGAGCGATTGCTCGTGCGCG
>JBDTMO010000498.1:0-4553 GCA_039934235.1 bacterium
CACATGGTGAAGGCTACGCGCCATTCATCCTGACGCTGTTTTTCTTCATCCTCTTTGCCAACCTGCTGGGTCTCATTCCGTTCGGATCCACAGTCACCGGCAACATCTCGGTGACGGCCACGCTCGCGATCATCACGTTCATCGTGGTGGAACTCGCGGGCATCCGCGCAAACGGCATCGGTTATCTCCGCACGATCTTCTATTGGAACAACGACCTGCCGGCCGCGATGCGGTTGCCGATGTTCCTTCTCATGACACCGATTGAAGCGGTGGGCAAGCTGACCAAGCCGTTCGCGCTCGCCATTCGACTCTTCGCGAACATGACGGCGGGCCACATCGTTGTCCTCGCACTCATCGGCCTTGTCTTCGCATTCAAGAGCTATGCGCTCGGGATGGCACCACTCGCCATGGCGGTTGGCATCATGATGCTCGAGCTGTTCGTGTCGTTTTTGCAGGCATTCATCTTCTCGCTTCTTGCGTCCGTGTTCATTGGACAGATGAGGGAAGGGCACCACTAGTCGCTTTTACCGCAGAGGACGCAGAGGGGCAGAGGTACGCAGAGAACGACGAATACCACGCGGGGCTCGCTCATCCGTGTGTAGGTACCAAATCGAGTGGTTTGGAAAGTCCGTTGAGACCCGGGTCTCGGTGACGGACAGCGGTTTACGCCGCGAGCGCTGAGAGATTCATCACGTCGCACGAATTCGGAGACATACAATGGTTCACTCGATTCTTCCGCTGCTCCAGGCAGCTACCGTTGAAGGCCGTGGCCTTCTCGGCGTTGGTGCTGGCCTCGGCGCCGGCCTCGCGGTTATCGGCGCTGGTATCGGCATCGGCCGCATCGGCGGCCAGGCTGTTGAAGGAATGGCGCGTCAGCCGGAGGCCGCGGGCAAGATCCAGACGGCCGCGCTGATTTTCGCCGCGCTCATCGAAGGCGCCGCGCTGTTCGGCGTCGTCATCGCGTTCCAGATGCAGGGCAAGCTGTAATTCAATTGGCTTGCCGGTGCCCCGGGGTACCGGCAAGCTGCTCTCCTCCATATCGACTTCCGATGCGCACTCTGCTCCGTTCGCTCGCACTCGTTGCCCTCGCGGCGACGCCCGCACTCGCCGAGCCGGCGAACACCAATTTGCTTGATCCCAATTACGGGCTCATGGCGTGGACGTTGTTCGTCTTCGTCGGCCTGTTTCTCATACTTAAGTTTTTCGCCTTCGGACCGATTCTCAAGTCGGTCGAGGCGCGCGAGCAGGCACTCGAGGATGCGATTAACGCCGCGAAGCGCGACCGAGAAGAGGCCGCGAAGCTGCTTGCCGAGCATCGCGCAAATCTCGATGCGTCGCGTGGCGAGGCGCAGAAGATCATCGCTGATGCGCGCATTGCCGCTGAGCGCGTTCGCTCCGAGCTCGTCGAGCAGGCGCACGCCGAGCAAGCGGCCATGCTCGCGCGTGCGCGTCAGGAGATCGAGAGCGAGAAGGTTCGCGCGATCGCCGAGCTGCGTCGCGAAGCCGTTGATCTCGCGATTGCGGGCGCGTCGAAAGTCATCGAGCAGAACCTCGATCAGGACAGCAATCGCAAGCTTGTCGAGAGCTTCCTCGCGAGCGTGACGCCTGCTGCCGTGACGGCGAGCCGATAAGCGATGCGCGACACAACGATTGCGCGAAACTATGCGGAAACGCTCATTGCCCTCGCGGGCAAGGCGGGCGACCTGCGCGGCTGGGGCGCGATGATTACGGACATCGCGGACGCGATGGGTGCGAATCCGAAGCTGCGCTTGTTCCTCGAGTCGCCGCGAGTGGGTTCCACGCAGAAGAACGCGGTGCTCGCCGCCGCGTTCGCGGACAAGATGCCGCGGAATTTCCTCCGCTTCCTGCAGTCGCTCGTCACGCATCGTCGCCAAATGCTCATTCCGGAAATCGCGCGTGAGTATCTCGACCTGGTGGATACGGCCGAGGGGCGCATTCACGCCCGCGTGACGGTGGCGCGGGAGACGGATGAGGCAGGGAAGTCTGCGATCGCGCAGCAGCTGTCGCGCATGTTTGGTAAGGACGTCATTCCGCATCTGTCGATTGACCCGAGCATCATGGGCGGCGTAATCGTTCACGTCGGCGATACGGTGCTGGACGGTTCGGTGAAGAAGCGCTTGATGTCGCTACGGCGGAGAATGCTCGCCGGCACCTGATTGGCGCTGCTGAGAGCAGAAAAGGGCCACCCGATGGGTGGCCCTTTTCGCGCATACGCTGCTAACGAGATCAGGAAAGGACTTTGTACGCATGGCTCCACTCGTTCCGCAGGAAACCGGGAATGCACCACAGCATGCAGAGCGGCTCGATCGCGCGCGCCGCTTCGACGGCGCCCATGTCTTCCGTCTCCCATCCGAACGCGTCGAGAATGCCGCGCACTTGCGCTTTCGCGCTGGCGTCGTTGCCGCAGATGAACATGCTCGGTCGTCCGCCCGCGAGTTGCGGATCTACCATGAGTGCGTTGCCCACGCAGCTGAACGCCTTGACCAGGCGGGCGTCAGGAAACTCACGCTGCAGTTGCTCCATCAGTGAGTCGTCGTGAGTCGTGAAGTATCTCAGCACTCCGTTTACCGGCGGCGCGGCGGCAATCGGGTTCGTGGTATCGATCACTGTCTTGCCGGCGAGCGACGCGGCGCCAGCAGCGCGGAGCACATCGGCTGCGTTTAAGCCTTTTACGGGAAGCACGATGATCTCGCCGAATGCGGCGGCTTCGGCGACGGTGCCGGCGGTGGCGGTGGGGTTCGCCGCGATGAAGTCCGCGAGCGTCGCGGGAGTACGGCTGCCGAGCATGACGGCGTGGCCGTGCTTGAGGAATCCAGCGGCGAGGGTCTTCGCGACTGCACCGGTGCCGAGTATGCCGACGTTCATGGTATTGGAGGCCGGGGTGAGTTGTTGGTTCGCGCGGAGATCAAAACGCGGAGCGCGTTTTTGGTTCCCTGGCAAGCCGATTGAACGGTGCCGCTATGGAGTTCTCGGTGAAGTACCCGGTGGAAGTGCGCGACAACTCGCTCGTGATGCGGAATTTTCGTCGAGGCGCGGGCTGCTCATCCATGCATATGGGGATGAGTTCCGAGGGATCGCCCAACTGACTGCGGCGTTCGAGCGCGACGCGGCGGGACCGTTACGGGATTCCTGGCTGACTTGGGTGAGCGGAACCGCAACGTAAGATTCGTTCGCCGTCCGTGAAGTGTGAGTCGCTCATCGCGTGGGCCGTACGGCTGGCAGTTGCCCGCCATGTGCAGCTTCGACCACGCTGCGAAGATCAGCGCGGAGCGCCTCCATGCGCTTCTTACCCGTGACGAGCGCCCATTCGCCTTCAATGTCTCGATAGATCGACTCCACGGCCACGAGGACCTTTCGGCCCTCGGCGGTGATGGCGATCGTCTTCGCGCGTGCGTCGTCGGCGTGTGTCTGCCGCTTGACGTATCCGCCGAGTTCCATTGCATCAATGAGTTTAGACGCCGCTTGCTTTGTGACGCCAAGCAGGAGGGCGATGTCCGCGCCGGTCGTTGGGTGCTCGCGCAATGCAAGCAGGACGTAGCCAAACGTTGGACGGATGTCGGCGTAGCCCTTCGTCTTGAGGCGGACGTGTAACTCGTCGATGAGCTGCCGGTACGCCAGCGCGAGGAGACGTGCCATCGGAATTGGCGATGGCACCTCTCGCTTCATTGCGCCCACGGAGGTACGAACGTCGTGCCGTCGCCCAGACGCGCCTCGCCTCCCACCGGCATGCAGCAGATGGCGTGCAAGGGCTCATCGCCCGCAACACTGAGCTCGAACGGCGTATCGCGCGGAACGACGATCGCGTCGCCGACGGAGGCTTCGCGCTCGTCCTCGCCCAGGCGAACACGGGCGCGTCCGGAAAGGACGATAAATACCTCTTCGCGCGTCAATTGGTGCGGCGTGGCCGGATGCCCAGGCGCGATCTCGACTCGCCACACGCTCGTATCGGTGGAGCCGCGAGTCGGGGTGGCGAGCGACGTAAACTGGGCGCTGCCCAGGGCGTGTGTTGGCGCCGAGGGCGCGAGAAGTACGGGCACGAAAACCTCCGATGTAAAGTGGTCAATCGAATTGACTATACGCGGTCGCTGCTAGTTAGTCAACTTGGTTGACCAGTCGTCAGCCCGACCTGTTGCCGACGTAGGCGCATGTCCGGTTTCGGCGCACAAATGCGATCTCTATGGAGGCAACGCTCGACGAATCACCACAGGAGCTTCACTCATGGAAAACCAGACGCCGCCACCCGATGACGCGGCGATTCCCGCACCCGGCCCGGAGCGCAGAGAGTTTCTCAAGTCAGCCGCGCTGGCCGTTGGTGCACTCGCGCTGGCGGCATGCCGGCCCGACCGCCTCGCCGGCACCGCGTTCTCGGACGTCCACGCGGATCTCTCGAAAGGCGACCAGAACGACGATCGCATCCAGCCCTCCTTGAGCACCCGACTGACTCGCGATTACGGCATCGAGGTGCCGTTCGTCGGCGCAGGCATGGGATTCATCGCCGTGCCCGCGCTCGTCGCCGCCGTGTCGAACGCCGG
>JBDTMO010000499.1:0-4539 GCA_039934235.1 bacterium
ACGCTACCACGTTCGGTGAGTTGATCGTGATCTTGAATTTGAAGGACTGCCCGGGGGTCAGCGCGTCGGTCTTGGCCGTTTCGGTGCCCACCGCCGCGCCTGTCTTGTCCAGCGCAACGAAGGTCAGTGTGTACGCCTTTGGAGGAAACACCTTGTCGGGAACCGGCGCCGGCTTGGCCTTCGCACCCTTGGCGCCCTTTGCCGCTGGAGCAGCAGGCGGCGGCGTATTCGCATCGATCTTGTCGCGGCGATCGGTGACGTTGCCGCCAAGCACGACCAGCTTTTCAGAGGGTGAGAACTCGCGAAGGGTAACCTCGATTGGCAGCTTGTTGCCGGTGCTGTACCAGGTGATCGTCGTGTCGTTGTAGGCAGCCGCTAGCGCCGTCTTCTTCGCAGCCTTTGCCTGATTGGAGAGCGCGAGATAGGCACGCGCCGCAAGGTTGTAGTTTTCGGGATTCGCTGGATCGACGGCAATCAAGCGCGTCACGATTGGCCCGACCTTGTCGTTCTGCTCCAGGGTCAGATACGTCACGGCAACATTGAACAGTGCGTCGCGATTGCTCGGGTTTTGTGCCAGCGTCGCCTCGAACAACTTGCCGGCGTCGGCGGTCTTGTTGGCTCGCGCCGCATTCACGGCCGAGTTGAGCAGGTCAGCGTACTCGTACGCCGACGGGTTGGCGATGAGCGGCTCCCAGGTCTTTGCCGCGGCGGCTGTGTCACCAGCCATCAGGTAGGCGGCCTGAAGCTGCTGGCGTCCGCCACTGACGTACGAACCATGTGAGCCAGGCACGGCAATGAGCTGCGCGTAGGTCTCCGCGGCCTTGCGTGCTGCAGCGACCTTCTCTGCCCCGGTCGCATTGTTGGCGGCGTCCATCTGTGCGCTGCCGATGTTCGCGAGCATTTGACGACGCACATCGCGATAGCTCGTGTCGCGGTTCGCAGCCTCCGCTGCGAGCGTCCAGTACTCGATGGCCTTGGCCGTGTTGTTTCGCTTGGCCGCGACGCCACCGAGAATCATCGTGCCGTACGGCGACGGCGCATAAAGCTTGTTCGCCTGCGTCGCGTAGTACTCGGCCGAATCCAGCTTTTCGGCGTTCAAGGCATTGATGGCGCCGTTCACAATGTCGAGATAGAACTTCTGTCCGGCGCGCCAGTACGCTGTGTAGTCAACACAAACAGGCCGTGCCGTCTCGACGATCTTGAAGAGCGAATCAAGCGTGCCCGGGATGTCGACAGTGCCCGTTGGGTTGCCAACAAAGCCGAGCGCGCTGCGCGCTGGCGTGAGGCCGATGCCCGGCTGGTTCGCCCACAAGCTGATGGCGGTGCCCAGCACATAGGCGTTCACGACCGCGTTGTCGTTCTTGTCCGTGGTTTCGAGCAACTTGACCGCATTCTTCAAGTTGGTCGCGGCCACCGCTGGCGATGCGGCCTCACGTGCGAGGTTGACGCTCAGCGTCGCGCGAGCGGCGTTGCCAGTGGCGGTTTCGCCGACGTCGCACGCCGGCTTTGCGGGCGCGGCCTGCGCGCCGACAACGGACGACGCGAGGAGCATTGCACCCGCGGCGAGGGACTTCGTAGCGAACAGTGCCATCAGTGATCTCCTGAGAAAATCGAGCGTAGGCCGGCGACAACGCCGACGATGCGCTGGGTACCCCGGCCGGGTCACTGCCGTTCCGCCGCGCCGAGTGCAAGCTGGTAAATATCGACGGCCAGTCGTCCTGTCGCTAGAGCGACGCGCTGTACGTCGTCGAACTCGGGCTTGGAGCGCGTTCCACCGGCCGGGAGCGTGACAACCTTGAGCCGAACCGGATGACCAAGGACCTCGACGGTGACCTCGCTGCGCGCAAGTGCAACTCGACTGGCATCACTTCGCCGAACGCCTATCGATGTCGTCTCCGTGAGGAGAAGTCGCTCGAATTTCTCCGCGTCCAACGGCCTGCACAATACCTCGATGCGTGTGCCGGCACGGCCCTTCTTCATCGTCGTTTGCACGAGCAGCACGTCAAGCGCACCTTCGGCGCGCGCCCGATCGGCGACCCCCGCCAGATATTCTGGTGACATGTCGTCCACGTCGCAGGCAAGCAACGTGACATCCTCTCTTCCCTGGGCGCCTGCGTGGCACTCCATGTCGGCGAGAATGATGCGCAGCGCATTTGCGCGATCCGGGAAGTCCTTCGTCCCCGCGCCGAAGCCGCTACGAACCGGTGTGTACACGCGCGGGGGCGGACCCGCAGAGAGCACTTTGACGAGTGCCGCGCCCGTCGGCGTGACGAGTTCACCCGCACCATCCGGCCCGGGGCTCATCGCATGGCCTTCCAGCAGCTTCAGCGTGGCTGGCGCAGGCACTGGCAGGAGCCCGTGCGCGGCGCGTACGGTCCCGTCGCCTGTGCGGAGGAGGCCGCATCGCACCTCCTTCACCCCGAGCTCGTCAAATCCCCAGATCGCGCCGACGACATCAAGTATCGCGTCCACCGCGCCGACCTCATGCAGATGGACCTTTTCGGGCGCCTTGCCGTGGATCGCTCCTTCGGCCTCCGCGATCGCCCAAAAGGCGGCGTCGGCCTTTTCGCGCACGTGCTCCGGCGCGCCTGAGTTGGCGACCAACGCGCGAATCTGGTGAATGTGGCGCCCGTGGGGCTGTGGTGGGATGCTGAAATCCACTTTCCAGCACGCAAGATCACCGCGTTTCACTTCCTGAATCTCGACGCCGATATCCTCGAGACCGAGTCGCGCGGGAAGGGCACGCAGCCACGCAGGATCGAGCCCGACGCCGAGTAGCGCGCCGAGTGTCATATCGCCGGAAATGCCGCTGAAGGGGTCGAGAATCGCGATTCGCATGGGCGGAAAATAAGTGCAGGTCCCTTGACGCGCTTCGCGTGCTCAGGACGCAATAATCAGAACCTGTACGAGGCACCACTCCCGGTATTGAACACGAGCACTTCAGCGTCGGCAGGAATTCGGCCTTCACGTACCAACAGGTCGAGCACGCCCAGCGCAGCACCGCCTTCCGGCGCCGCATCGACGCCCGACGCTCGGCTCAAACGCAGTGTCTCCGCACGGATCGTATTCTCGCTCACCGCCCCTGCGTCGCCGTTGCTCTCATAGAGTGCCTTGAGAATCAACCGATCGCCCAGAGGTCCTGGCACCCGAAGACCGCTTGCGTGCGTCTCAGGATTCTGCCACGGCGTTGCATGATCGGCCTTCGCCTCGAACGCGCGCACCATGGGCGCGCAGCCATCCGCTTGAGCGACCACCATTCGCGGGAACTCAATGTCCGGCGCCAGCCAGCCGCCATCACGCATTTCCGCGAACACCTTCCACATGCCGATCAAACCTGTTCCGCCACCGGTGGGGTAAATCACATGCGTCGGCAACGTCCAGCCGAGTTGTTCGGCGAGTTCGATGCCCATCGTCTTCTTTCCCTCAATGCGATACGGCTCGCGTAACGTCGAGATGTCGAAGTAGCCGTGTTCCGCGGCAAACGCGCGCGATTGCTTGCCTGCGTCGCCGATATGACCGTCGACAAGTTGGAGATCTGCGCCGAGTGCCAGAATCGTGGCGAGGATTGGCGACGGCGTGCTGCGTGGTGCGTACACTCGCACCGGCAAACCCGCGGCCGCTGCGTATGCCGCGAGTGCTGCCCCCGCGTTCCCTGCTGTTGGCACAACGAAGCCCGGCACACCGAGTGCGGCCGCGCGCGTGACGGCTGCGCTCATTCCTCTCGCCTTGAATGACGCGGTGGGATTGAGTCCTTCGTCTTTCACCCAGAGTCGCGCGATTCCAATTTCCTTCGCGAGCGTCGGGAGTTCATGCAGCGGCGTGGCGCCTTCGCCTAACGAGATGGGCGTCTCACCGTCGGCCAACGGCAGCACGGGCGCGTAACGCCACATGTCCCATCGCGGCAAAATCGCATCGCGTGTCGGCCACGGTGCGTCATAGCGCACGAGGAATGGCTGGCCGCAGTCGGGACAGACAGATGCGAGTGTGTTTCCGTCCTGCGTGTGGTCGCAGGCCGAGCAGTCGAGATGCCAGGAGCTCACGAGATGGGCGTGTCGTGGGTGAGTGATTCAGGGGGCGATTCGGTTCCTGGTACCTGCGGCGACACGGCAGGTACCGCAACAGTGCCGGGCGCGAGCGCATCCGTAGCACGCAGTCCATCGAGTATTCGTTGCGCACTCTTGAGCGAGAAGCCAGGTACGGCAGCGATTTGTTCAGGCGTCGCCTCACGAATTGCCTGGAGGCTGCCAAAAGTCGTGAGCAACAGGCGACGCTTGTTGTCGCCAATACCCGGAATGCGCAGCAACTCCGACGTGATGGTGCGAACGGCGCGCCGTTTCCGCTGGAACGTGATCGCGAATCGGTGTGCTTCGTCCCGCGCCTGCTGCAGCATCCGCAACGCAGGCGACCGTCGGGGCAAGCGCAGTGACTCGCTCCGGCCGAGCAGAAAGATCTCCTCTTCGCGCTTGGCGAGGCTTGCTATTGGAAGAGCCTCCAGGCCGAGCGCCTTCATCGCGTCGGCAGCCGCACTGAGTTGCCCCT
>JBDTMO010000500.1:0-4536 GCA_039934235.1 bacterium
GAACTGCATCGGCGGCGCTTTTGTGTCGCCGGATGCCCCAACGCTGGATGTGTTCAACCCCAGCAGCGGCGAAATCCTGTCGCGAGTGCCGCTTTCGGGAATGCGCGAGGTCGATGCAGCAGTCGTCGCCGCCCGAGCCGCCTTCCCCGCGTGGTCGACGACGCCCATCAAGGAACGCGTGCAGGTGCTCTCCCGATACAAGACGCTGCTCGAGCGTCATATCGACGAGCTGGCCGCGCTAGTTACTGAAGAAAACGGCAAGATCGCCAGTGAGGCGCGCGCCGAGGTGCTCAAGTCGGCGGAGTTGACGGAGTTTGCGTGCTCGTTGCCGCAGATCGTCACCGGCGAAGTGCTGGAAGTGAGCCGCGGCGTCGAGTGTCGCGTCGAGCGATACCCGGTTGGCGTTGTCGCGGCGATCACGCCGTTCAACTTCCCCAACATGGTGCCGAACTGGTCGATCCCCAACGCGATCGCGCTCGGCAACTGCATGATCCTCAAGCCATCCGAGCTCGTTCCGTTGAGTGCGCGACGGATCGTGGAGCTATTGGCAGAAGCTGGACTGCCGCCCGGTGTGTTGCAGGTGGTGCACGGTGGCAAGGACGTCGTTGAAGCGATCTGCGACCATCCGGGCATCGCAGCCGTGAGCTTCGTCGGATCGACAAAGGTTGCGCAGATCGTCTATCGGCGCGCGACGGGAAACCTCAAGCGCTGTCTCGCACTTGGCGGCGCGAAGAATCATCTCATCGTCATGCCCGACGCGGATCGCGAGATGGCGGCGACGAATATCGTCGCATCGATGTCTGGATGTGCAGGGCAGCGTTGTATGGCGGCATCAGTCATGGTCGCCGTGTCGGCGACAGACCACATCATTGCGCGGATGGCGGAAGTCGCGCGGAAGATGGTGCCCGGCAAGGATGTGGGGCCGGTCATTTCTGCCGCGGCCAAGGAGCGTATCGTCCGGTATATCGATGAGGCCGAGGCGGCCGGCGCTACGGTGCTCGTGGATGGGAGAGGGACGATCGTGAAGGGGAAGGAGGACGGCTACTACATCGGGCCGACGATCCTCGATCACGTTACGCCTGACATGGCGGTCGCGCAGGACGAGGTGTTTGGTCCCCTGCTCGCGATCGTTCGCGCGAAGAACGTCGAAGAGGCAGTCGCCATCGAGAATGCGTCGTCGTACGGGAATGCAGCGTCTGTCTTCACGGAGAGCGGTGGCGTTGCTCGCTACGTGATGGAGCATGCGAGCGCCGGCATGGTGGGCGTGAACGTGGGCGTGCCCGTTCCGCGTGAGCCGTTCTCGTTTGGTGGATGGAATGATTCCAAGTTCGGCGTCGGCGACATCACAGGTCGCGGCTCGATCGAATTCTGGACGCAGGCCAAGAAGATGACTACCAAGTGGAACAAGGAAGCTGGCGTCAACTGGATGAGCTGAGGAGGCTCGACCGAAATGGCTGACCGATCCGTCGTGTTCACCGGCATCAAATTCGAAAATCCATTCCTGCTCTCGTCGGCGCCGCCGACGGAGTCGGAGAACAACATCATGCGCGCCTTCGACGCCGGTTGGGGCGGCGTTGTGACGAAGACCATCGGCATGCACCCGGTCACCAACGTCGTGGGTGCGAAGGCGAAGTTCATGCGCACCAGCGCGGACGACGCCTATGTCTCGATGAAGAAGCGGCCTGGCGCCGCGCTCCACTCGTCATGGAACTGGGAGCTCATTTCGGACAAGACCATCGACTGGTGGATTCCGCGGTTGCAGCGCATAAAGGCGGCGCATCCAACGAAAGTCCTCATCGCGTCGATCATGGCCGGCTCGGGCAACGACAAGGAGCTTCGCAACTGGCAGAAGCTTGCGCAGGCCGTGCAGGAGAACGGTGCCGACGGAATCGAGTGCAATTTTTCGTGTCCGCACATGGACCGGAAAGACATGGGCTCCAACATCGGCAAGGATGAAGGACTGTGCTCCGTCGTCACGGAAGCCGTAAAAGAAGTGGCGACGATTCCCGTGTGGACGAAGCTCACGCCAGCCACGCGCGACATGGTCGTCGAAGCGGCGGCCTGCTTCCGCGGCGGTGCGGATGCGATGGTGTCGTCCAACACGTTTCCGTCGTTGCCGCTCATCGATCCGGAGACGCTCGAGTTCGAGATCAACGTCGACGGCCTTGTGTCGAGCGGCGGCTTGGGCGGGCCGGCCATTCTCCCCATGGCGCTCGCGAACATGGCTAAGATGACACAGGCTTTTCCGGATAAGGAGTTTTCGGGGATCGGCGGCGTGTCCGACTTTGCGCAAGCGCTCTCCTATTTCCTCCTTGGCGCGGGCACGGTGCAAGTCTGCACGTCAGCAATGCTCGACAGCGCGATTGGCCCGAATGTGATCAAGCGGCTGAATGGCGGACTCGATGCGTTCCTCGAGAGAAATGCCGACAAGGGTTGGAAGACTGTCGAGGATTTCCGCGGCATCCGGCGCGATCGCGTCGTGTTGCAGTCGCAGATTCGCCGGCCAGAAGGCGAGGGCTATCAGGGTGGGTATGAGCCGGTGGAAGGCTACGCTGCCCCGGAAGCGGAACTTTTGTCATCCTGAGCATGCGACGCGCGTCATTTGTCATCCTGAGCAAGCGAAGCGCGTCGAAGGATCTGCACCCCATTTGCCGAGAGATTTCATGACGACCATTGCTCCGCAGCTCGAGCTGCCGCCAACCGATCATCAGCCGCGCCCGTACGACGGCCCGCCGCGCGATGAGCTTCTCGCCATGCGGAAGCAGTACACGAATCCCGCCGTATACATGATCTACAAGGAGCCGCTCCTCATCGTCGAGGGACACATGCAGTACCTCTACGACGAGACGGGCCGGCGTTATCTCGATTTGCTCGCCGGAATCGTGACGGTGTCCGTGGGGCACTGTCATCCGAAGTTCGTCGAGCGCGTGACGCAACAAGTCGGCACCCTGCAGCACGCGACGACGATCTACATGCATCCGAACTTTCCGATGCTCGCGAAAAAGCTGGCGTCGAAAATGCCTCCGGGCCTCGACGTCACTTACTTCACGAACTCGGGCAGCGAAGCGAACGATCTCGCCATCCAGATGGCTCGGCTGTACACGGGTAACCGCGACGTGATCGCCCTACGTAATGCGTATCATGGCGGAAGTCCCGGCGCGATTGGCCTGACGTCGCACAGCACCTGGAAGTATCCGGTGGGCGGCGATGGCAACGTGCATCACGCGATGAATCCGGATCCGTATCGGAGTCCGTTCACGGGGACGCCCGAAGAAATTGCGTCGCTGTCTGCGGCTGACGTCCGCGATCTCATTCGATACTCCACGCCGGGCAAGATCGCCGCCTTCCTTGCAGAGCCGTTGCAGGGAGTTGGCGGTGTGACGTACGGCGCGAAGAATTATCTACCCGAGGTGTATGCGATTGCTCGCGAGTATGGCGGCCTGTGCATCGCGGACGAAGTGCAGACGGGTTTCGGTCGCACGGGTGACCACTACTGGGGCTTCCAAAATTGGGACGTGGTGCCCGACTTTGTGACGATGGCCAAGGGACTCGGCAACGGTGCGCCAATTGGCGCCGTGACGACGCGAATGGAAATCGCCAAGTCGCTCGCGCAGCGCATTCACTTCAATACCTACGCGAACAATCCGGTCTCGATGGCCGCTGGGCTCGCAGTGCTCGACATCATCGACGAAGACGGCCTGCAGGAGAACTGCCGAGTGCTGGGCGCGCGATTCAAGAGTGGGTTGCAGAAGCTTCAGGCGTCGCACACCGTGATCGGAGATGTGCGCGGCATGGGGCTGATGCTTGGACTGGAGCTCGTGCGCGACCGCGCGACGAAGATGCCGGCAAAGCAGGAAGTCCTCGACGTCATGGAAGCCCTGCGCGAGATGAACGTGCTTGTCGGCAAGGGTGGGCTCGACGGCAACGTGCTGCGCATCAAGCCACCTATGTGCATTACGGCGGCTGATGTCGACTACGCCTTGGATGCGTTGGACGCGGCGTTGTCGCGATTGTCATCCTGAGCGAGCGGAGCTCCTGATTGTCATCCTGAGCGAGCGGAGCGAGTCGAAGGATCTGCACCTAACGGAGGCTCATGAAATTCGATCGCGTCGTTCAAGGCGGTAACGTCGTCACGCCTGGCGGCTCGTTT
This sequence comes from bacterium, assembly GCA_039934235.1. Classification (GTDB taxonomy): domain Bacteria; phylum Gemmatimonadota; class Gemmatimonadetes; order Gemmatimonadales; family Gemmatimonadaceae; genus AG11. The sequence goes on from JBDTMO010000500.1 coordinate 4,151, forward strand.
ACAGGCGACGTCGGCATCATCGGCGAAAAAATTGCCGCACTCGGTACAGGACTCGATACCCAGGGCGCCGACGTCATCGACGCGGCGGGGCATCACGTCATCCCAGGCGTGCTCGACGTGCACGTGCACCTCGAGTTGCCGTTTTGCGGAACCGTTTCGGCTGACGACTACCGCACGGGGACACGCGCCGGTGCGCGTGGCGGAGTGACCACGGTGATCGACTTTGCGATTCCGTCCGCGAACGGGTCGCTCAGCGACGCCGCCGACACCTGGATGAAGAAGGCCGAAGGCAAGTCACTCATCGATTACACGTTTCACATCTGCATCACGCGCTACAACGAGCACAAGGAGCAGATCGAGGGGATGGTGAAGCGCGGCTTCACCAC
>JBDTMO010000501.1:0-4523 GCA_039934235.1 bacterium
GTGCCGGACCAATGGCTGCGCGACCGCACGAATGGCCAGCTGAAGCAGCTGACGCAGAACAAGGACGTCACCGCCGAGGTGACGAACATGCCGCGCAAGACCATCCAGGTGACGCGCGCCGACGGGAAGAAGCTGTGGGTGTACGTCACGCTGCCGCCGGGCTATCGCGAAGGCACGCGTCTGCCGGCGATGTTCTGGTTCTATCCGTACGAGTACGACAGCCAGGAATCGTACGATCGCACGAAGCGCACGATCAACAAGCACAAGTTCCCAACCGCGCAGCCACGCTCAATGGAAATCATGGCGACGCAAGGGTACGCCGTGGTGCAGCCGGACATTCCGATCTTCGGAGTCGCGGGTCGCTTGAACGATAATTACGTCAACGATCTCCGTAACGGACTCACGGCTGTTATCGACGAACTCGACAAGCAAGGCATCATCGATCGTCAACGGCTTGGTATTGGCGGCCATTCATACGGCGCGTTCAGTACGGTGAACGCGATGGTGAACCTGCCGTACTTCAAGGCGGGAATCGCGGGCGATGGCAATTACAATCGCACGCTGACGCCGAACGGATTCCAGAGCGAGCGTCGCGACTTGTGGGAGGCGCGTGAAACGTATCTCGCGATGTCGCCATTCCTGAACGCAGATCGTTTACAGGGTTCGCTGCTGATGTATCACTCGCTCGAGGACCAGAACACGGGGACGGATCCGTCGAACTCGATTCGCCTGTTCCACGCGCTGCAAGGCATGGGCAAGCAGGCGTCGCTGTACATGTATCCGTATGAAGATCACGGCCCGCTCATTCAGGAAACGGTGCTCGATCAGTGGGGCCGGTGGGTGGCGTGGCTCGACCTGTATGTGAAGAATGCCGGCACCGTGAAGCCGGCTTCGGATAAGGTTGCGGCGGCCGCCTTGGTGCCGTAGCGCCAGAGGAAGACTGGGCTAAAGAACGTAAAGGGCGCGGCTGCCAAGCCGCGCCCTTCACGTTCCACACTTCAGTGCATCAGTCGTAGGCCAGCGCCGCGGCAGTTGTAATACGTGTCGCGCGAATGGCCGGCCACGCACAGGCCACCAACGATAGCGTGACCACGACGCCGAGCCACAGCACGACCCCCGAAGGCTCTGGCACCAGCCTGACCGGCACCTTCAACATCACGCGACCGAACGCGTTGCCCAGCGCAATGCTCATCGGCAGTGACAGCGGAATGGCGACCGCCCAGCTGAGGAGCGCGATCACGAGCCCCTCGACTTGCACCATGACGAGGATCGCTGAATGTTGGGCTCCGATAGCGCGCAGCACGCCGATTTCGCGCGTCCGCTCTAAAACGGACAGGCTCATGGTGGACGCAAGACCGAGTCCTCCCACCACGATCATGAGCAGCGACATATTGCCGAGGAAGCCGGCGACCATCAGCAGGTGATCTTCGATCACGCTACGCTGCTCCGCCATCAACTGGCCCGACGATACCTCGAAGCCGCGGTCTGAAAGCTCCGAGCGAACGCGGCGGATCAGGTCGAGCTGCGCAGACGGCTCGCGCAAGTTGGTGGCGATCACCAGGCCGGTCGCTCCGTTTGCGCCCGACTGCCTCGCAAGTGTTTCGCGCGTGGTGAACGCCATCGGCGACGGCCCATTTTCCGTCACACCGACCACGTTCCACGTGCGGGTAGCACCATCGATGACGAGCTGCACGTCGCTGCCGAGGACAAGTTCGGGCACGTCTTCCTGAAGACGTCGGTTCACGATGATCTCATTCGCAGTGCCAGCGGCCAGTGGCCGGCCCTTCTCGACATCAATCGTGAGCATCCTGGATCCCAGCGGCGGCGCCGTGAGTGAAAAGGCACTGCCGGATGGCCCGTCGGGTGTGCTGACCACAGCGCGCGCGCCACTCCACGCCTCTGCGCCTGCCACGCCGGTTACGCCACGAACCGCCGCGACCAAGCTGTCGGCAGGATGCGGCGTCGCGAAACGCAGCGGCATGTCGAAGTGTTGCGGCGCGAAAAGCAGGTCGACAGATGCGACGACCGCGGCGCGTAGGTTGATCGCGCCGAGATACACCGCGCCTCCAACGGACAGGGTGCCGAGTGTGAGGATCATGCGCTGACGGCGGCGAAAGGCATTGCGCAGCGACAGGAGCAATGGCCGCGAAAGCCCCGGCACCTTATGCAGCAGACGACTGGAACCTCGGCCCGAGCCGGCGATTCCGAAATCGCGCAGCGCTTCACTCACCGGGATCCGGCAACCTCGCACTACCGGCACCGCCGCGGCGAGCACGGGCATCAGCGAGCCGACGGCGAACTGCAGCGCGAAGGACCACCAGGGAATGCGAAACGCCGAAACGTCGAAGTTCAGGATGCCCGACGTAAACTCCGCGTAAAGCCGGCCGAGCATCCCGGCGATCGGGATAGAGATGGCGGACGCAAGGAGCCCGAGCAGCAGCGCGAGCGTGAGGTACATCCCTGCCAACTGGCCGTTGCGTGCGCCAATCGCCTTCATCACGCCAATCTCGCGCACCTGTCCCGTGAGCATGGCCGAAATGAGGTTTACCACGAGCATGGCGCTGAGCAGCAGCGCGAGCAGGCCGAATGCTCCCTGCGTGTAAAGAAGCGAATCGATCTGCGCTGCGTGCGCATGGCGTCCCGGCACCGGCACGTTGACATCGGACACTTTGCGACCGGTCGATTCCACGACGCGCCGCACCTCGCGCGCGATGCCCTGCACGTCCGCGCGGTCGAGCGCGCGGTCACGCACGACAATCTGCAAATCGTTCATCGACGACGGAGCGCCGAGTGCCGCGAGCGTACCTGGCGTGACGAAGGCGTAGATGACGTGCTCCATCCATCCGGGCGGAAGTCCGACGTCGCGCGCAATGCCGCCGACAACGACCGTGTGAGGCGGCGCATTGCGCGCCTGGACAGACAGCGAGTCGCCGACAGCCACGCCGCCAAACTCCACCGACGAGTGCTCGACGACGATGCTGCCGTCTCGCGGCGGCCACTGGCCGTGATCTGGCTTGATGACGCCGATCGCGTTCGCGCCGAAGTCCGCCATCGACATAAGAGCTGCGGTGCGCGGGCCTTCAGCGGTCTGTACGCTGGCGTAGACGGTGCGCCGAGCCTGTACGCCCGCGATTGCGGGCATGGCGCGGACGCGCGCGAGCAGTGCTTCGTCGATGGAATCGGTGCGAAGCACGGCGGACGCCGGATTGCTCGCGTCGAACTCCTGTCGTGTAACGCGTCGCAGCAGCGACCACGCGTCGAGCACCGAGCCCGCACCAATGATTCCGATGCAGACGGCGGAGACGACGAGGCCCGTACGCGATTTGTGCAGCCAGAGATCGCGGACGACTTTACGCCAGCGCGGACTAAGCATGCGCCAGCTCATTGGCAGTTACGACGCAGCCGTCGGCGAGCTCGATCGTGCGCGTGGCGTAGCGCCGAGCGCCCATGTCGTGCGTGACCATGACGACTGTGTGGCCTTCCGCCACGAGGCCGGCGAGCAACTCGAGCATGGCGTCGGCAGTGCGCGAGTCGAGGTTGCCGGTGGGTTCGTCCGCGAGCAGTACCGACGGCTCGTTGGCCAACGCACGTGCGACCGCGACGCGCTGCTGCTGTCCGCCGGACAAGGTGGATGGAAGCTTGTCCGCCTGGTCGGCGACGCCGAGTCGGCTCATGATGGCGAGGGCGCGCTCGCGCCGCTCCTTTGCTGGCCACCGGCCGGCGAAGTCCATTGGCAGCATGACATTCTCCGCGGCGGTGAGCGTGGGCAGCAACTGAAAGAATTGGAAGACGATGCCGACCGCGCCGCCGCGCCAGGCGGACATCTCGCGCTCGGAGAGCGCGTGCACCGCGGTACCGCCGACATGCACTTCGCCGGTGGTTGGGCGGTCGATGCCAGCGAGGAGCGCGAGCAGCGTGGACTTGCCGCTGCCGGATTGTCCAACGACGACGGCGAACTCGCCCGCGTCGATCGAGAGGCTTGCATGCGAGAGGGCGTCAAACGGGCCCGTGGCGGCGGCGTAGGTCCTCGTGACGTCGCGCAGAACGATGAGTGGTTGTGTCATGCGCTGACGATACGCGGCAGTGGGTTCTGTGCGCGACGGCCTGGCGTGCCGTTCGACGTACCCAGCGGACCGTTCAGCGAATAAGCCGCTTTACGGTGCTGGTCACGGGATACGATTGCATCGTGGACATCCCTCTCGGAGCAATGCACATGACGGTTCGTTTTACGCGCTCGCTCGTTCTACTCACCATGCTCTCCTCCATCGCCTCGGCGCAGCATGGCGGCGGAGCGCCGCTGCAAAGGACCGCGTCGCCAGAGGCGAAGCAGTTCGCGTTCCTCATCGGCCAATTCGATCTCAAGGTGAAGCCCAAGGCCGTTGGGCTGGGGCAGAAGATTCACGGCGTCCCAAAGTTGGTCGGGACATGGAAAGGGTGGCGTGCGTTCGACGGCTTTGGTATCGAGGATGAGCTGCGCATCACCGATGCGTCCGGAAACCCGCTCTCACTCTCGCATGCCATGC
>JBDTMO010000502.1:0-4506 GCA_039934235.1 bacterium
CCGCGAGCACATCGGACTCGCGGAGGATCAGGTACTGCTCGTTGTCGAGCGTGATTTCGGTGCCGCTGTACTTCCCGTACAGCACCTTGTCGCCGACCTTGGTCGACATCGGGACGAGCTTGCCGTCCTCGTATTTGCCAGGACCAGCGGCGATGATTTCGCCCTGCTGCGGCTTCTCCTTCGCCGTGTCCGGGATGTACAGACCGCCGCGCATCTGCTCGGTGTCTTCCGTTGCCTTCACGACAACCCGGTCAGCCAACGGCGAAATCTTCACGCCAGCCGCGCTCTTGGTGGCCATAGGTAGTGCGCCTCCGTTTCTATGAAAAGGATGTCAAACTGAGCTTTAGCACTCGTAAGGGCGGAGTGCTAAACAACGCTGGATGATAGTCTGGAGACGGGCCGCAGACAAGAGGCGCCCTGTAACTATCGCGTGTTCCTGTAAGTTATTACGGACTCAGGGGTTAGCCGTCTATAACACCACCAGCGACTACGGGCTGGAATCCTTCTCAGCCGCCTTGTCCACTTCGTCCTTCAGCTCCCGCATGGCGGCGCCGAACTCGGACGGGCTTCTCGCCGGAACCCACCCTGCGGCCATGGGTTCCAGTTGGTTTGCGAACTTCGAGACGTCGCTGAACTTGTCGTCCGAAACGAGCGCCGCAAACATGATCAGCGCCGTGACCGTGCCGGAAACAGCGAACGCCGCCCGCCACTGCCGCCGGCGTGACAGCGTGGTCGCCAATGACAGGTGGCCGACGATCAGCGCCGTGAGCACCGAAAGAATCACCGCCGAATATGCGAGTTGAACGATGGTGGCATCGGGAAAGAGAAAGATCAGCCAATCGTTCGCGACCGACCATCCCAACAGCACGAGCATGGCGAGCGAGATCATTGCAACGTGCCCGAGAAGATCAAAGCGACGCACGACCGCTCGGCCGACCACTGACCACACGACCGCCCACAACATCGTCAAGGCGATGAGCCCAAGCACTTCTCCAAAGACCGATGTGCCCACCGAGCGATCGGTGTTGCCCAACCATGAATTGATCGCAAGGGCCGCAACGTAGGCCACGCAGACGCCAACTCGACCCTGCGTGCTGGAAAGAACTCGATCGAGCGCTGCCGCGTTCTGTCCAATCGTCGCCGCCGGCCTGAATGTCGCCGGGTCGGGCGTACCGATGACCGCCGCACCAGCAACAGGAACCCCGTCGTCCAGCAATGCGGGTGCGACGAGTTCATTCAAGTCCCGAAAGCGCAGTGTCGTTCTGCCGATCCGTACTTCGTCGCCGGCCTGCACGGTGACGGCGCGGTTCACGCCCGAGCCGTTGGTGCGTAAGCCATTTACGCTGCCCAGGTCATCGATTCGAAGAACGCCGTCGTCGCCCAACACGATGCGCGCGTGCTCCGCGTCGGTGTACGGATCATCGAGGATGATGTCATTCGTCAGTGCGCGACCGATGGTGAGCGGAAGCGCGGTGATGCGATGGCGTACGGGTGCCCCGTGGCCGTCGCGAATCTCCACGATCAGCGCCATGTGACCTGCTTCAGGTAGCGACGCGAGAGCGTATCGACGTTCGCGAACGTCACACCGCTCATCGTCAGCGTCGTGACGAGACCAACGTCGCGATGACCCAACACCGCGATCTTGAGAACCCCGTCGTACAGTTCGCCGAGTTTTCGATATCGCCTGAGACAGAGCGCCGCGCGCATGGTCGTGCTGTCGCTTCGCACGTTGCGCGTCTTGCACTTCCAGTTCGTGACGTACTCCTCTGTTCCCGATGGTGCGTTGTCAGTGCCGAATAGCTTGGTGTAGACGGCGAAGAACCGCGACGCGTTGAGCGTGCGTGTCGAGATCAGGTTGTGGCTGATGGACACGCTTCCCGACGTTTGATCTTCGTCGAGATAGATGTCATCGTCGGTCGCGCAACTGTGCCGCACTTTTTCGTAGGGAAGATCGCGTTCGCGCTTCGAGTCGCCCCAGCAGCGGAAGAATGGCGCAGGCTGCGTCACGACACGAAAAGGTCCGAGCGCGATCGTCTTGGTGTGTGCGTCGAACATGCCGCGGAGGTAGACGTCCTGATACGCGCGCAGCTGACGTCCCACCTGCGCCAGCGACGGCACTTCATGCCTTGCGCTCGGCGACAACGCCCGCTCGAGCAGTGCGATGGCGCGATCCACCGGAACGAGAAAACTCATCTGATTCCCCGCCGTCGACACGTTGACGCCAACCACTCTGCCCGCATCATCCATGGTGGGTCCGCCGCTCATACCGGGATTCAAGGAGCCGGTCAGATGAATGCGGGGATAGAGCGTGTGCAGGAGCAGCCCATTGTACGTGCCTTCGACGATGCTCAAGCCAAGGTCCCGCGGATGGCCCAGCGAAAAGAGCCGGTTGCCTTGCGAAATCGCGGCCGGACCGAGCGTGAAGCGCGGACGATCGTGAAGGTTTGAGTTCAGGATCGCCAGATCGTGCACGACATCGATGGCGACCACGGTCACCGCGTGTCCTCCCCCTGCCGAATCAATGATTTCCGCCCGATATCGTGACGGCGAATTGATGAGGCTGGAGATGACGTGGTAGTTGGTGACCACGTGACCTTCCGCCGTCACGAAAAATCCGGAACCAATGGTGGCCTTGGCCCCCGAACCGGATTCGACCACCTGCACCTTTACGACGTGATCCGCATAGCGCCGGAAGATTTCAGACGTCGCGGCGCTCTGTACCTGTGCATGTACCGCACAAGCCGCAACCAGTACGAGCGCTGTGGCATACTGGAGTCGCTGGAGAAATCGCATGCGTTACTGCTACCCGACCAACTCGAACGCCATCGCCAATCCGTGCAGCGTAAGGAACGGATCGACTGCATCGAAACTCGCGCACACTGGAGCGAACAGTTCGGCCAATCCACCCGTTGCGATGACCATTGGCCGCTCTGGCCGAGGCCATTCGGCCAGGATTCGGCGCACGATGCCATCGATCAATTCTGCGTTGCCGAACATCACGCCCGCGCGAATGCAGTCTTCCGTCCGGCGACCGATGACATGCGTGGGAGGAACGAGCTCCGTCGCGGGCAGCTTTGACGTACGACGAAATAGCGTCTCCGCGGAGGTTCGCACGCCGGGCGCAATGACCCCGCCAAGGAACACGCCGTCGCGCGTGATGCAATCGAAGGTTGTCGCGGTACCAAGATCGACGACCACGCAATCGCGTTGGTAGCGACGACTCGCCACGAGCGTGTTGATGATACGATCGGCGCCAACGGTGAGTGGTTCGTCGACGGCAAGGGTAATCGGCAATGGCGACGTCGCGTCGAACACTTCGAGGCGATCATGTGGGAGCCACCGCACGCATGCCTCAACGAGGTGGTTCGCCATGCCCCGCACCACGGACGCGATGGCGACTCCGTGCAAGCGTGCGGGCGCGACGTCGGCGCCCGTAACGAGGCCGCGCAGGAGCACGCCAAGTTCGTCCGCGGAACGTGGCGTGTCGGTAATGATGCGCCAGTGCGCGTGCAGACGCTCGCCGTCGAACAGGCCGAGGGTCGTCTCCGAATTACCGACGTCGAAGGTCAGGAGCATGTCAGGGGCATGAGGGCGGCGCGGCGAACGTGAGTGAACCGGAGCGGAGCGCAGAGGTGCGCCCGTCCACGGCGATGAGAACCTCACCCGCCGCGTTGATCCCGGTGACCGTACCAGCATCAGGTTCGACGACAGCGCGACCAACGGATAGGTCGCGCGCGTTCCAGCGGGCAAGCTCGTCGGCCGACAAGTGGTGCGTCGCGGCGGCGGCACGACGCAGTGCCGGCACGATGCGATCCAGCGCGGCCAGGCGACTGACGCCTGCGGGAAGCCCAACACCTGTATCGAGGTCAGGAGCCACGAGGTTCAACCCGAATCCAATGGCAACCCACTCGGGCGCAGTGCCTCGCCACCGCGTCTCGATGAGCGTGCCCGCGAGCTTACGATCCCCGATGTAAAGATCATTCGGCCACTTTACGCACACCGTGGCACCGGCAATCTCGTCGAGCGATTCCGCGACGTAGAGGCCACACCGAAGCGCAAGGACATCGAGGGACCGGGCGTCGGTGGGGCGTTCGACAAGCGTGAGCCAGATACCCGCTCCCGACGCCGACACCCAGCGCCGTCCCTGCCGACCGCGTCCAGCCGTCTGTTCGTCGGCGATGATGAGCATTCCGGACATCGCCGCCGGGGCGAGTGCGTGCGCAACGTCGAGCGTCGATCCGACAGCGCCGAAGGCCTGCACCGCCGACACCTGCCAACGCGACGCCAGGCGTTCGACTGGCTCGCCGTCAAACGCGCGCGTGCTGCGCGGATCAGCGGAGAAAGACAAGGAAATACACGGCAGCAAGTACGATGCGGTACCAGCCAAACGCAGCGAAGTCGCGCTTCTTGATGTAGCCAAGGAACGACTTGACTGCGATGATCGCGGTGATGAAGCTCACGACAAACCCAACCGCGAGCATGTCGTAGTGGCCCGCGAGGGCAGCG
>JBDTMO010000503.1:0-4505 GCA_039934235.1 bacterium
CCAAGCATCGCGAGGCGCGCGGGAAGCTCCTTCTCTCCTTGATTGATCCACGATCGCAGCGGCGCGGGAATCTCCTTCGCGTGTTCGAACGCAAGGTCGATTGCCTCGGCGAAACTCTCGGCACTGCTATAGCGGCGGTTGGGATCCTTGTGGAGGCACCGCTCCACCGCCGCGGCCAGGCGCGGTGGAACAGATGCGGCAACGCTCGTGATGGACGCAGGCACTGTGGCGATGTGCTGCGCGACAACGTCCGCACTGGTCTCGCCATCGAACGGCAGGCGGCCCGTCAGTGCGTAATACCCGACGATGCCGAGCGAATACAGGTCGCTGCGTGCGTCCACCGGCTCGCCCGCGGCCTGTTCGGGGCTCACGTAATGTGCATTGCCCATCACATGACCGTGCTCGTCGAGCGCAGCCGCATGCATGGCGCTCGCGATGCCGAAGTCGGTGACGATCGCGCGTTCGCTGCCGCGCTCGAGCAAGATGTTCTCGGCCGATACGTCGCGGTGAACGATGTGCGCCCCGTGTGCGTACGCGAGCGCCCATGCGACCTCACGCAGCACGCGCGCTGCCTGGCCAGGCAGGAGCGGACCACGCGTCCGAATGCGCTCGCCCAGCGTGATGCCTTCGACGAACGCCATGGCGATGTAGACGAACCCATCGCGCTCTCCCGCCGCGTACACGGGAACGATGTTCGGATGATTCAGTCCGGCGACCGTCCGCGACTCTCGGAGGAACGATTCGCGGAGGTCCGGGCGCTCGGCCAGTGCGCGCGGAAGCACCTTGATGGCGACTGGTCGAGCGAGGCGTACTTCGCGCGCGAGATACACGATGCCCATGCCACCGCGACCCACTTCTCGCTCGAGTGAGTACTCGCCGGCGAGTGCCGCCTGAAGAGCGATGAAATCCGCATCTGCCTGGTGTGACATGTCGGCAAGGTAGGCCGGTTTCAGGCGCGCGCGCCAGCACGATTATGCCGGGCGGGCGCCCAGCGAGCCGCGTAGCATTTTCCGCGTTCATTCATGCACCGCCCCATGCTAGATTAGAGGGATGGCCGCCCCCCATCCCGACGAGCCCGCTGTCACCTATTTCCGCAAGGGTTTTGGTCTCAAGGCCGAGGTCCACGACGAACTGTCCGGCGACTATAATGGCCGCGTGGTCGACACCCTTCGCGAGCAGGACTACACCCTTGTCGTCGGCGATGTCACCATCCGCCTGGCCAAGGAATTCGGCTTTTGCTACGGTGTGGAACGAGCGGTCGAGTACGCCTATCAAACTCGGCGAAAGTTTCCCGAGCGACGCTTGCTGTTGCTGGGCGAGATCATCCACAACCCGCACGTCAACGAGAAGCTGCGGAGCATGGGGATCGATATCCTCATGGCCGGTGACGACGGGAACATCGACTTCAGCGTCATCAAGCCGGAAGACGTCGTGATCCTTCCCGCGTTCGGCGTCACCATCGCGGCCTTCGAGGCCCTGCGCACGATTGGCTGCGTCATGGTGGACACGACGTGCGGCTCGGTCCTCAATGTGTGGAAGCGCGTGGAGGGTTACGCGCGCGACGGCTTTACGGCGCTCATCCACGGCAAGCATCATCACGAAGAGACGCGTGCCACGGCGTCGCAGGTGATGAAGTATCCCGGCGGCCACTATCTCGTTGTGCGACACATGGAAGAGGCGCAGCTCGTCTGTGACTACATCGAAGGGCGCGGGTCGCGCGAAGAGTTCCTCAAGAAGTTCGCGCACGCGGCGTCCCCGGATTTCGATCCGGACGTGCATCTCGCGCGCGTTGGTGTCGCGAACCAGACCACGATGCTCGCGAAGGAATCGTTAGCCATCGGTGAAGAAGTCGGTCAGGCAATCGCGCGCGCGCGCGGCGCAGAGGCTCGCGCCGCCAACTTTCGCACGTTCGACACGATCTGCAGCGCGACACAAGACAGGCAGGACGCCGTGCTCGCATTACTCGAAGAGCCGCTCGACGCAATGATCGTCATCGGCGGATTCAATTCGAGCAACACGATCTCACTCGCAATGCTCTGCGCCGAACGTGTGGCGACGTACCACATCGAGGATGCAAGCGGAATCGATCCCGTGTCCGGCACCGTGCACTTTCGCCGTGCCGACGTGAAGCACGAGGAGGAAGTGCGCCCAGACTGGCTGGCAACGCATGGTCCGACGCGCATTGGCGTGACGGCTGGTGCGAGCACGCCGAACAACAAGATTGGCGAGACAGTTGCTCGCATCCTGGCGACGCGCGGATTGGTCCTGGAGACCGTCTGACGCGCGGTTGATCCCAGCTCGCACATGCTTCCCTACTTTACCCACTACGTCGCACTCGGCGACTCGATGTCGATCGATCTTTATCCGGCGCTCGACGCCGGCGAGATCGACGTGGCCGTTGCCCTCGAGCGCGACCCCACCGCGGGGAATGTTGCGCCACTTGGCGCCGCCGCGCTGTTGTACCAGAACGACGATGCGCGATGGGCCGAAGACCAGAATGACGACCTCGTCGCCCGGTATCCCGGGATCGCGTTTCAGAACCTTGCCACCGATGGCGCCACCATTGGTGATGTGTTCGGCGAGCAGCTCGCGCAACTCGAGGAGAGTGAAGAGGGCACGCTCATCACGCTGACGGTGGGCGGCAATGATCTCCTGAGTGCGTTCTCGAATCGGCCGCGCGCGTCGCTGCTCGAACGCATTGCGAAGGATGTCGCAGAGGCTTACGAATTTCTGCTCGACGCCATCCGTCGTGCTCGGCCGAACTCCCTGATTCTTCTGACGACGATCTATGATCCGTCGGATCGCTCCGGACGAATACCCGGCGTGCTGGAAGACGCAGGCGTGTTGCCGCTGTCAGTGCTCGACGGGATGAACGAGAGCATTACGGTACTCGCAGACGGTACGCCTGGCACCGCAGTGGCCGATGTGTACACACACTTCATTGGCCACGGCGCGAGCGTGCCCGAGGCGGATCGTTGGTACTGGCGGCGCTCACTGATCGAACCGAACGCGCGCGGAGCGCACGAGATCCGGCGTGTGTGGCGCGACGCCCTCGATACGGCGGACGCTGACGCGATCGACCCGTGATCGCCGGACTCCTGCTCGCGGCCGGACGCAGCAAGCGCTTCGGCGCGGACAAATTGTGCGCAAAGCTGAACGGCAAGGCTGTGATTCGCTGGAGCGCCGGCGCGCTCGCGCCGCTGGAGTGCCTCTATGTCGTGATGCCGCCGGGTGCGGATGCCGTCGTGCAGGCGCTGTCGAGACTCGACGTGCGATTCGTGGTGAACCTTGGCCGCGACGAAGGAATGTCGAGCTCAATTCGCGTGGGCATTGCGGCGCTTCCGGACGCGGTTGAGGCGGTGGTCATTGCGTTGGCCGATCAGCCGCTCGCAGCAGAGAGTGTGACTCGCGCGCTGTGCGATCGCTGGAACATGGGCGGCGTCGCGGCCGTGGCGCCGATGTACAGCGACGGCCGAGGCCATCCGGTGTTGTTCGGGCGAGAATGCTTCGACGCATTGCGGGCGTTGCGCGGCGACGTCGGCGCGCGTGCGGTGCTCGAGAGTCTGGGTGAACGCGTGGCGCTCGTGGAGATGGCGGAGCCGATGCCGGCGGATGTCGATACGCCGGAGGCGCTCGTCGCCCTTCAGCGCCAATGAGGCCAGCGGATTGTCAGGGACTTGCAAGGTCACGGAGCGTGATCTACCCGAGTACGCTGCGCCGGGCCACGATATCCATGGTTGCGTGCCACCAACCCAGTGCCCAGCTTCGAAGCAATCGTACCGCTGCACCGTTGTCTTCTCGTTTCGTTACGCCGCCGGAGCGCCTCGAGGCGAGGTTGCCTCTGCATCCGATGCCCGTCGGCTCTGCCGCCCAATCGCCGGACCGCGTAGCGGCATGAGGAACTGCACCAGGGCTCTATCGCCGAAACCTTTGGCGCGAGAACCGTGACCAACTCTCGGACCCCACTTACGGAGATCGCAATCATGTTCCGTCGTTCGATCACCACGATGTCGCTTCTCGTTCTCGCGTCGGCTCCCCTCGCGGCGCAGGCGAAACCGACGAATCACGATCCGGACAAGAATGTCGCGGGTGGCGCGCTGCCCGCAGGCTGGATGGGCCGCACCGATCACGCCGACCAAAAGATCTCGGACGCGAAATTCGTGGTGATGGGACCCGGCTACCATGTGACATCGGGGCCGGCGGCGATCTACTGGTCCGATAAGGGCAAGGCGGCGGGCGCGTTCACGGCGTCAGCAACGTTTCGCCAGACGAAGAACCCCACGCACCCGGAAGCGTACGGCTTGGTGTTCCAGGGCAGTAAGCTCGACAAGCCCGATCTGAGCTATGTGTATTTTCTCGTCCGCGGCGACGGCAAGTTCATGGTGAATCACCGCGCTGGCGCGGACGTGCACAAGATCGTGGAGTGGACGGATAATGCGGCCGTGCATAGGGCCGATGCGGCGGGCGTTGCCACGAATACGCTCAGCGTCGACGCGACGAAGCCG
>JBDTMO010000504.1:0-4493 GCA_039934235.1 bacterium
CCGGCGTCACCCAGCTGTAGTTCACTGCGTGTCCACCGATATTCGTGTCGAGACGGCGGACGGGTGCGTTGTCGAACGCGTACTCGATGCGGTCCCACCAAAACCACATCGTCCGGTCGATCGGACCGGTTGTGGCGAACACAGTCACAGGGCAATCGAATTCGGCAAATACTGGTGCGGCGAGGTCGCGAAAGTCGGCATACCCGTCGTCCACGGTGAACGCGATGGCATTCCGTGGCGGGGCGCGGTGCGCGGCGAGTTCACTGACCAGCGAGGACAGCGACACGAGCGAGTAGTGCTGCTTTCGCAAATACGCGAGTTGTGCACGGAGCGCGCCCACCGAGGTCATGCTGTCGTTCGTCTCGTCACGCTCGAAGCGGTGCAGCGTGAGGATGGTGCCGAGCCCGCGACGCAGTGGGCGCAGCATGGGATCCAGAGCGGGATGCGTGAGTACATCGAGAATCCGGCTCTTCAGTGTCACGTGCCCTCGGTCCCGTCGGCGAGTTGTCCCGTTAATGCATCCACCGCGACGGCAAGTCGCCCGTAGCATTCGTCCAGCGTGGCTACATCCTCACTGTACGGATCAGGAATCGACACGTCAACATGGCCGTCGAGCGCGAAGGCTCCGAGCAGCGCAATCTTGTCCTCGGCCCATGGAAAGCGGTGCACCAGTTCCGTTTCGTTGCGATAGTCCATCGCGAAAATCACGTCGGCCCACTTCATGTCCCGTTCAGAAATGAGCGTCGCACCATGACGTTCGAGGGACACACCATGCGCCACGGCCGCGGCAATGGCCCGCGGCTCCGCGCGACGGCCTGGCTTGGCGTTTGTTCCCGCCGATCGTACGTCGACCACATCACCACGTTCAGCCGCGCGTTGTTCGAGTAGCGCCGCCGCCATCGGACTGCGCATGATGTTGCCGTAGCAAACGAACAGAAAATTCTTCGTGGCTCGCGTGACCTTTGGCCGGTCTCGTCGCAGGCCGAGCAGACGGGCCATGCGGAGCCGGACGTAGACGGATCGTGTGGTCGCGTTGGATTCTCGATAGTCGCGCACCGCCAGGAGGAGCGCGCGCGGCGCGATTCGCTTGAGGAGACGCTTCAGCAGGGAGCCATGTTGGTGCTGGTTGATGTCGGAATGCCTTATCATACAACCGTCGTTCCAAAAAGGTCAGGTGAATCGAGTGGGTTCAGGGCATCGACGTCGTCGCGTGATCGTGACGGATTCCGAGCAGCGCGCCGCGTTGGCGGTCGTGCGCTCGCTGGGGCGCGCGGGTCACGAGGTGATGGCAGTAGGCCACAAGGAAAAGGCCCTCGCCAAGGCCTCGCGTTACGCGTCTGCGCGTGAGATGGTCGCCAATCCATTCACGGAGCCCGCGCGGTTCACTGACGACATCGTTGCCCTTGTCGCCCGATGGAACGCGGACGTCGTGCTTCCGGTGGCAGAACAGAGCCACCTCGCGCTCTTGCCGCATCGAGAGCGTCTCGCGCCAGCGGTGGTCGCTGCGGGAAGTGTCGACGCATTTCACCGTGTGTCAGACAAGGATCTCGTGCTGGCCACAGCCGCGCGGCTCGGCATTCACGTGCCCGGGCAAGTGCACGTGCCGGACCGCGACGCTGCGCGCCGACTCGAGCATGAGGCGGTGCTCGAGTTTCCGGTAGTGATCAAGCCCGCGCGCTCCGTTGTCGGTGGCAACCACTTCAGCGTGCTTCATGCGCGCGACGCGTCTGAGTTTCGTGAGCGCATCGCCTCACTCCCCGATCATGCGTTTCCACTGCTCGTCCAGCAGCGCATCGTCGGTCGCGGACAGGGAATCTTCCTACTCGTGTGGAACGGCGATCTCGTTGCGTCCTTCGCGCACCGGCGCCTGCGCGAGATGCCGCCCTCAGGTGGTGCGAGTGTACTCTCGGAAAGCATTCGCGCGGATTCGGAGCTGGTACGCCTCTCGCGCGCCTTGCTGGACGAACTGGGATGGCAGGGTGTCGCGATGGTGGAGTTCAAGGTGGAGACGGCGACGGGTCGCGCCTTTCTGATGGAGATCAACGGCCGCTTCTGGGGAACCACGCAACTTTCGATCGACGCGGGTGTGGATTTCCCCGCCTTGCTCGTCGCTGCGGCCTCGGGCGACGTTCTGCAGTCGCCGCCATCGTACCGCGAGGGCGTCCGCCTTCGGCAGTGGTGGGGCGACGTCGACTACCTCATCACGCGACTGCGCCATTCAGCGACCAAGCTGTCACTCCCCCAGGACGCGCCGAGCAATCGGCGCGTTCTCAGCGAATTCCTCAGGTGGAGCGCTGCAAGCAGATTCGATGCGTTCCGGCTGGATGATCCCATGCCCTTTTTGCGCGACTCTTCGGCGTGGCTTCGCGGCAGGCTGAAGCGAGGGAACACGTAGCGTTGCGCAATGGAAGGTCAGAAATCGAAAAAGCAAAACGATTCCATGGAGCAATCCGCGTGCATCCGCCGCGGATCCTCGGCTACGGATGCATCGTTGCCGCGCCTCCGTGCGCGGGGCGAAGCATCGTGTCATTGAGAGATTAAGCAGTTGAGTTAACAGCCTTGCCTAGTGCAACAGCTCTTCGGTTGAGTTTGCTGTCATTCCGGTGATCTGCATCACATCGCGGCCTTGCGGTACGGACGATGCTTCTTTCGTGGGTTCCCAACTCTAGTGAGGCAGCCATGAGTGACATCGCCGGTGCGCAGACGACGCGACCTGAGACGCCGAAACGCATCACGCTTGAGGGCCGCGCCTACGGGAATATCTCCTTCGACGACGAGACGGATCGGGCGAATGATTCGAGCCGCAGAACGACTGCGTCGCTGGTGATGAATCAGCCGCTGCGTGTCAGCGCCGAACGACGTGACACCGGCGCGCGACGACGCGTCAGCGGCGCCTGACGACCTCTGCCGTCATGCACGAGCGAGCCGTCTAACGCTGCGTTCGAATGGCGGCGCGAAATACCCAATAAATCAACGCGGGCTGCGCCGGCAGTCGGGCGATAAGAGCCGCAATCCACAGCGGCGATGCGTGTGCGGCGCGGGCATTCAGCAGCATCTGGACATTTGCCGGAAAGACGGCAGTGAGTAACGCAATGAGCCCCCATCCCGCGATGACGCGAGTGGCCGGCAGCAATAGCCCCGCTCCCCCCAGTATTTCGAACACGCCGCTGATCAATACGAGCGCCAATGGCGCGGGCAGCCATGGTGGCATGATCCGCACGTAGTACTCCGATTTCACAAAATGGAGTGCCCCTGACACCGCGAACAGCAACGCGATGAGAATGAGCGACACCGATACTCGCGGCTGAGCGCCCTGCGTCGCGCCGATCACCAGCCGCTCACGTCCGCTCCGACTGTGTCGGTTCGCCCGGGAGGTGCGGTGCGGCTGAAGTCATCGGAGCGGCGGCACTCAACCCGTCGAATGAGATGCTCAGCCCGTCGAGCGCTTGCATGATCTCCCGCAGGCGCGCGACCATCTCCACCGCCTCCGGTGGAAGTTCGTCCCCTTCGGACTCGGCCCGCGCGACGAAATCTTCCAGCTGGCGTAATTGCGCCGCCAACCCGTCTCGTGGTGTCGTTGTTCGCGGCGCGGTCTCGTCTGTGCTCATGCCATCCTCGCTACGGTTGTCGTCAGGGCGTGCGCGGCTCCGCAATCAGCGTCTGTGTTCCGGACCAACTTTTTCCCGGATCGAGAACCACCGGCGTCTGCACAGCTGCCGCCTCGATGCACAGCATCCGGCGGTCGCCGCCGGGCTCCATGTCGCTCAACGCTGCCGCGCCTTCCGCGCCTGGATTCCAGATGACGAGGTCAGGAAAATTCTTCGTCTCGATCGCCAGTGCGCGCGTGGGCTCGTGCAGCGTTACACGCGACGGTGCGTTCATGTAGACACGATCGATCTCTCCATGGACTCGAATCGATTCCTCATCGTCGACGAAGAATTGGCCGGGTGAGCGCGTCTCGCGATATCGATGTCCTCGGAGTCCGAGAATTTCGGCGACTCGCACGTCGAGCACGGCAACATAGGTGTGCAATGCCGACGTAAAGCGGCATTGCTCCTTGCTCGTGTTCTCGACGGCCAGCGTCGTGGCAAGGCGTTGTCCACCAACGCGCACCGTGAGCGTTGCGCGAAAGGAATGTGGCCAGATTTCGCGTGTCGCAGGGGAATCATTCAGGCTGAACGAGGCGCTGTGGTCACCGTTGGCCTGACGCCCGCCGTAGCCGTTCAGCGTCCACCGGCTCGTGCGCGCGAAGCCGTGCTTGGGAAGGGGACCCTCTTTCGCAAACTGCGGGAAGATTACCGGAATTCCCCCGCGAATCGAAATGCCCTCGTGAAAGCGCGTGAAGCTCGAGCGCGCGCTGAGAAAGAGTCGCTCGACGTCGCCCGGAGCAGGACACCACGACACGACGTGCGCGCCGTTCAAGCTCACCTCCGCTCGTGCGCCGTCGGCGGCCGTCAGTCCGACCTTCGTCAGAATGCTGACGTCCTCCGCGG
>JBDTMO010000505.1:0-4493 GCA_039934235.1 bacterium
GGGAACGTTCTTGCCGTCGGGGAGCGCGCGGATTGCGCGCGCGAGCTCGATCCCGGTCATGTTCGGCATGTTCCAGTCGGTAACGACGAACTGGATTGATGCGTCGAACCGGCTGAGGGCTTCCTGGCCATCGGCCGCCTCCACGGTATCGGAGTATCCGATACGCTGGAGCGAGTTGGCGAGAATTCGGCGCATGGTGACGGAATCATCGACGATCAGAAACTTCATGCTGTCTCCTTGTGACACGTCCGCCCGAACACGAGCCGGCAAACGCAGGTGCAATGCGGAATGGAGCGCGGTTGCGACTGACACATGCTGAGTGGCAGACAACCTCATCCGTGACAAGAACGGAAATACTCGTCCTGCATTTCCTTATCGACGCGTGTCAGCCGAACCTTGAGCGGAATCAGTCCGCGAGCATTTCCTTGAGCAGACTGGTCAGCAGGGTATGCTCGGACGGCATGTCGACGGTTCGCAGCGAGAGCCGGCCGGCCAATTCGCTCATATCTCGCTTGGTGCGGAGCGAGCGGAAGAGCAGAACCTTTGCCCCGGTCATGATGGCTGGGCCGATGAACTCGTCGGAGCAGCTCTCCTCATGGTCGCAATCGATGAGGGCGAGCCGGGGACGGACGCGGAGCAGCGCGGTTCGTGCGGATTCGCCCTGTCGCTGGAAATGGGGCAAATGGCTCGCTAGCTCGACGGCGGCTCCGAGGAGCGCGGCGGCAAGCGGATCAGACGAGAGGATGAGTACCGACTGCAGGCTCACGTCGTCGTCCGAACTCCGTGCGGAAACAGGCGAAAGGAAAATGATCGGTGGCGGTCACTTTGTCGCAAGAGGAGGACCATCGACGTTCATGTTTGTGAGAATCAGGTACTTGACGCGCGTCCCGATTCGATAAACATTCGTCGCGCGATTTCTGGCGTGGTTGCGCTTGCTCCTTCTGACCTTTTCGCTTCATGATGATGGCGTTTGACCCGAGTCAGACTCCGCCGAGTCGGCTGGACGAAGCTACTGTGGACGGTATTCGAGTGTCGTTGCGGGAATATCTGGCAACGGGGTTCTCATCAGGACTTCAGGCGGCCCTGATCCGCATGGCATCGGAGGCGCGCGACAAGGCGATTTATCCAGAGCAGGTGCTGAGGGTGCTCAAGGATGCGTGGTATGCCCTGCCTGAGGTGAACGCCATGATCGACGTCGATGAGCGGAGTCGTCTCCTGCATCGCGTGGTCACGATGTGTATAAAGGAGTACTATAGTGTGTGACCGTTCGGCGACGCATGCCGAACTCCCGCCTGCACCTGGACACACATGCTCGCCCACCGAGTCCGTGCGTGGTTCCGGACGACTCCGGTGTCACGACTCAAAAGAACCATTGTCGCGCTCTACCTTTTCATCGCGTTTGCAGACGCGGCCGGAAAGGCCTTGGCGACGAACCCGGGAATCAACCGCGCGCTGACGGCGTGGGTGAGCGCCGCGTCGGCTGCCGACGTGCGCGGTGCGGCTCGACCGTCCGGTAATTTCGAGATTTTCCGGACGGCCTCACAACATCTCGTGTCCGGCATGGACTTGTACGCGGAATATCCGGCGAAGCATTCGGATCGCTTCAAGTACAGCCCGACCTTTGCCCTGCTGTTCGCGCCGTTTGCGTGGATCCCATCGCCCATCGCGCTCTTTTTCTGGAGCGCGCTGAACGCATTCGTGCTGTTCGCAGCGGTCGAACGAGTACTTCCCGGCCGAGCTGGCTTGCTTGCGATGCTGTGCCTGCTGCTTGAAGTGTTGCGCGGGATGCAGAACGCGCAGAGCAATGCGCTCGTTGCTGGCCTGATCATCCTGGCCTTTGCCGCCCTCGAGCGAGCCAACGCGTGGCGCGCGGCTGGCGCCGTGATGCTTGGAGCATGCGTCAAAATATTCCCTCTGGCGGCGCTCAGCTTCGCCGTACCGCGACGGCTCACGCTCCGGACGGGCCTGTGGGCAGGAGCCATCGGCGCTGGATTGGTCGCGCTGCCGCTCCTCGTCCTGTCGCCGTCACAACTGGCCGAGCAGTATGTGTCGTGGCAAGGCGTGGAGTCGATCGATGCGCATCAACGGTGGTTCTCCGTCATGGCGCTGGTACACCGCTGGACGGGTACGCCCTGGCCCAATTGGCCGATCCAGTTCGCGGGAACACTGGCACTGCTTGCGCCGCTCATCATCCGGCGCGACCGGTGGGACGACGCGCGGTTCCGCTTTTTGTACCTGTGCTCGCTGCTGCTCTACGTGGTGTTGTTCAACCATCAGGCGGAACGCGCGAGCTACCTGATCGCCTTTGTGGGCGCCACTCTCTGGTTTGCGGGCTCACCGAGTGAGCGCTGGCGGACCTGGTTGTATGGTCTCGCGTTCCTGACGATCCCGCTGATGTCGACGCTCATTCCGGGCGCGATCCTCAGGACCCAGCTGGCAACACTGTACAGGCTGGCGCTGCCGACCCTGGTGATCTGGTTGGCCGTGCAGTGGGAGCTCATGCGAGCGAACGGCCCGGCGTCAGCCAACAGACAATCAGGCGCTCAGGGGTCAGCTACAGTTTAACTGTAGCTGACCCATGGACGACTGATCCCTGTAGCCTCGTAGTTCAGCCCAGCGAAGCGGTGAGCTCGATCTGCACATTCCCCTTCAGGGCCGACGACACCGGACACCCCTCCTTTGTCGCCGCAGCAATCGCCTGGAACTGCGCATCATCCAACCCCGGCGCCACGACCTTCACGTCCAGCTTCATCGTCGTGATCTTGAACGCCTCACCCACTTTCTCAATCGTGCACGCAGCCTGCGTGTCCACACTCGTGGGCGCAAAGCCCGCCTTTTCCAGCCCGCCACTCAGCGCCATGCTGAAGCACGCCGCCTCGGCCGCCGCCAGCAGCTCCTCTGGATTCGAGCCCGACGCATCCTGGAAGCGTGACCCAAAGCTGTAGCTCCCCCCCAGCCCGGTCTGGCCCTTGAATGACCCAGTCCCTCCCTTCAATCCACCCAGCCACTGCGCGGTCGCGGTTCTCGTCGGCATTCGTCGTCTCTCTCGTGTGGTGAGGTGGTACACCATTCAGCGCAGCGACGCCACGCTTGACGCATGGTTTCACATGCGCTTTATCTCCAGCCATGACGGAACCGGCCGAGTCGCCGCTCCCGCCGTCGGTGGCGCGAGTGCTGCGCACGTTTCGCGCCCTCTCGCGCGAAGAAAAGATGCAGTCGCTGCTGCACTACGCAAAGCAGCTCGAACCCCTTCCCGAGCGCTTCCAGGCGCTCGACCGGACAGAATTTACGGTACCAGAATGCCAGACGCGCGTCGACCTGTTCCCCGAAGTGCGCGACGGTAACCTCTACTTCTACGTCGACCTCAACGCACGACAGTCGCCGACGATTGCTGCCTTCCTCGCCATTCTCCTGTCCGCAATCAACGGTCATCCTCCAGAAACCACACTGGCCATTCCCCCCGACTTCGTCCGGCAAATGATGGAAGGCATCGGACTCGCCGGACGCGAAGTTGGACTCAACGCCATGCTCGCGCGCCTGAAGCGTCTCGCGCAACGCGCACTCGCCTGACCCCGGACCACCATGTCGCGCACGCCTCAGACGTACGCCAACCACAAGCGGCTCTTTCCGCTCTTTCATTACGTCGCCGTTCCGATTCTCATCGCGAACGTCGTCATCACGGTCGCGCACGCCATTCGCCAGCCGTCATTCTTCAACGCATGGCTCGTCGTTCTGTCGCTCGGACTCGTTGCCGGCATCGTCGCTGCGCGCGCCTCTGCCCTCATCGTCCAGAACCGGTTGATCGCCCTTGAAATGCGGCTCAGGCTCGCCACGAGCCTCGAGCCCGAATTACGCTCGCGAATTCCCGAACTCCAGTTGCGGCATCTCGTCGGGCTCCGCTTTGCCGGAGACGCAGAGCTATCGGGGCTGGTGGAACGCTGCCTGCGCGGCGAACTCCCCACCACCGACGCCGTAAAACGCGCCGTGCAGGACTGGCGCGCCGATTACATCCGCGCCTGAACCCTCTCACCAGCGACTCGATGACCGAGTCGCGCAAGCTATCCGCATGCAGAGTATCCTGAATGCATTCGCGTGGGTCGCGACCGTACTGGTCGTTCTGTTCGGCGTGTTCTACGTCGCTGCTGTATGGCTCGTCACCGCGCCATTCGACACCGGGCGATATCACGCCGGCCGCGCGTTCCGGCAGCTCGCGGTCACTGTCGTTGCGCTGAACCCGCTCTGGCATTTCGAAACGGACGGCGACGCGCCGGAAAATCCGCGCCTGCCGTACGTCGCTGTCTCCAACCACGAGTCCTACGCCGACATCTTCCTCATCAGCCACTTTCCATGGGAAATGAAGTGGCTGTCGAAAGACACGATGTTCAAGATTCCCGTGATGGGCTGGATGATGCGCATGGCCAACGACATTCCCATTGTCCGCGGCAAGCGCGAAAGCGTCGTGAGCGCCATGCGTGGTTGCCGCGACCGGCTGA